>CALLNA010000120.1 GCA_938005655.1 uncultured Novosphingobium sp. | reverse complement strand
AGGAAGCGAAGCGCTGACCGCCTCCCCGCACCCGCTGCGTGTCGGGCTGGTGTTGACATCCACCGATCCGACGGCGGGGTATATAACCTATATGGATTACTTTGTCAAGAGAAATCTCTCAATAGGTGATTCCCTTGGCCGCCAGCCGGGCGTGGAGGGCGGGGTCGACGGCGTCCTCGTGGGCCTGGCGGAGCTGGACCAGCGAGGCGAGCGGGCATTCGACGTACTGGATCGCGCGCCAGCCCTCGGGCTTGCGGCGCAGGGTCATGCTGATCCGCACCGGGCCGCCGAAGGGCCTGGGATAGAGCCGGTTGCCGGGGATGTAGGTGCTCCAGTTGGCGTGGAAGAAGGCGCTGGCGACGTCCGCGCCGGCCTGGACCGCGTGGAGGTCGCGCCAGGTCAGCAGGCGCTCGGACTTCGAGCGGTCGACGCCCCAGTAGCCGAGGATCGCCTCCCAGCCGATATGCGGCTCGCACTCCTCGGCGAGGTAGAGCGCCCCCGGCTCGTTCTCGTCCCACAGCGCGCGCATGGCGGGCACGTCGTACTTGTTCCAGGCGGCGAAATAGGCGTCGAGGTATTCGCTCAGCTCGGCGTGGAGGGCGTCGGGCATGGTCAGGCTCCCAGCTTGCGCAGGGTCAGGGGACGGCGCGGGATGCTGACCGCCTTGGCCCGCGTGTAGAAGGCTTCGGCGGCGCGGCCGCCCTCCGCGCCGACGCCGGATTCGCGATAGCCGCCGAAGGGCGCGCGCAGGTCGCGGACCATCGGGGTGTTGCACCAGATGGTCCCGGCCGAGATCCGCTCCTGCGCCTCCATCACCCGCGCCATGTCGCGCGACCAGGCATAGCCCACCAGGCCGAAGCGCGATTCGTTGGCGATGCGATAGGCGTCCTCGTCGCTGTCGAAGGGCATGATCGCGGCGAAGGGGCCGAAGATCTCCTCCTGGCAGAGGTGGTGCGCGTTGGAATCGACCTCGGCGATCGTCGGCTGGAAGTAGAAGCCGCGATCGAAGCCCTCCGCCCGGCCGCCGCCGGCGAGGATGCGCGCCCCGGCATCCCCGGCCTCGGGCACGAAGCCCATCACGTGGTCGTAGTGCTGGCGCGTCGCGAGCGGGCCGACCTCGGTCGCGGGATCGCGCGGGTCGCCGACGCGGACCTTCCGCGTCCGCTCGACGAAGGCCTCGACGAACTGCCCGTAGATGCCGCGCTGCACCAGGACGCGCGAGCCGGCGAGGCATTGCTGGCCGTTGTTGGTGAAGATGCCGATCAGCGCGCCGTCCAGCGCGGTCTCGAAATCGGCGTCGTCGAAGACGATGTTGGCCGACTTGCCGCCCAGCTCCATGATCGACGGCTTCAGGTTCGCGCCCGCGGCGGACATGATGATCCGCCCGGTGCGGGTGCCGCCGGTGAAGGACACGCAGTCGATGTCCGGATGGCGCACCAGCCGGTCGCCGACGCTGGCGCCGAAGCCGTTGACCAGGTTGACGACGCCCGCGGGCAGCCCGGCCCCCTGGATCGTCTCGATCAGCAGGGTCAGGCCGAGCGGGTCCTGCTCGGCCGGCTTGAGCACGCAGCTGTTGCCGAAGGCGATGGCCGAGGCGACCTTCATCGAGCCGAGCGCGAGCGGCGAGTTCCACGGCGAGATCAGCGCGGCGACGCCCACCGGCTCGCGCCGCACGTAGGTCAGGTACTGCGGATGCTGCTCGTAGAGCTCCGAGGCCGTCTGGCCGATGTAGTCGGCGAAGAAGCGGAAATTGCCCGCCGCGCGGCCGACCTGCCCGTGGCGGACCTGGGCATAGGGGATGCCGGTATTGGCGCATTCGATGTCGGCGATGGCGTCCGCCGCGGCGTCGATCGCGTCGGCGCAGGCGCGCAGCACGGCCTGGCGCTGCTCGACGCCGGCGCGGCTCCACTCGCCCCGCTCGAAGGCGGCGCGGGCGGCGGCGACGGCGCGGTCGACCAGCGCGTCCTCGGCCTCCGGCACCTCGGCCAGGACCTCCTCGGTGGAGGGATCGACCACCCGGATCGGCGCGCCGGTGCCGGTGACGCGCTCGGCGTCGATGATCGCGGTCGGATGGGTGGTCATCGCGGGGTGGTTCCTTTGTCGGGGAGGGCCAGGGCTTCGGTCAGGCGCGGGCGCCACTGGACCGGGTCGGGCTCGGCCAGGCCGAGCGCGCGGCACAGGGCGCGCGCCAGGCACAGGTTGGAGGAGAACAGCGGCGCGCCCGGCGGCGGATCGGCGAGCAGGGCGAGCGAGGGCATCCCCGTGCCGCTGAGCAGCACGGCGTCGACGCCGGACGCGGCCAGCTCGGTCGCGACCGGGCGCGCGTCGGCGGTGCCGAGGGTGTAGATGCTGCGCGTATCGGCGCTGCCGGTGTCGATCCCGCGGATCTCCGCCACGTCGTAGCCGCTCGCCCGCCAATAGGCCGCGGCGGCCTCGGCCAGCGGCGCGGGATAGGGCGAGGCGAGGGCGATGCGCCGGGCGCCCGCGCGCTGCAATTCGGCGTGGATCGCCCCGGTCGCGGTGACGATCGGGCAGCCGAACCGCGCCTCCAGCCGGTCGAGGATCGCGCGCTCGTGCTCGCGCTCGACGAGGTAGGAGGAGCCGGTGCAGGCGAAGCCGTAGACCGCCGGGCGCAGCGTGTCGAACTGCTCGAGCGTGCGGTCCATGTGCTCGAGGTAGTCGCGCAGGCGGTTGAGCGGCTGGTCGGCGGTGCTGGTCAGCCGCGAGACGGCGACCAGCACGTTGGCCGGCAGCAGCAGGCGCATCTCCGCCTCGACCGTGGGGTTAGCCTGGGGCGTGCCGATGCCGGCCACGCCGGCGCGGCCATAGTCGTAGCGGGCCATGGTCATGCGATCTCCGCCGCCTTGCGCAGCCCCTCGATCATCGAGGTGCGCAGCAGGTGCTCCCGCGCCGCGACCGGATCGGCCGCGGTGCGCTGGAGCGCGGCGAGCATCTCGCTGCGCTTCGCCGGATCGCGTTCCTGCATCCGCGCGCGGTTGCGGTCGGCCTGCGTCAGGATCTCCTGCAAGGCGATCGGGCGGCGGCGGCGGGTATAGCGGTCGAGATGCGTGATCGATTGGCCGTCCAGCACCTCGGCCAGGGTCTCGACCAGCTCGCGCGCGTCGTGGATGCCGCCGTTCATGCCCATCCCGCCCGAGGGCGAGTTGACGTGGGCGGCGTCGCCGGCGAGCAGGATGCGGCCGTGGCGGTAGTCGTCCACGATCCGCATGTGGATGCGGTAGGGGCGGATTTCCTCGACCGCGTGGCCCGCGGGCCAGGGCACGATCTCTTGCAGCTTGCGCTCGATGCTGGCGGGCTGGAGCGCGTCGTCGATCGTCTCCTCGCCGTCCGGATAGAGGCTGCACCGCCACAGGTCGGGCAGGCGCAGCAGGCTGAAGGTGCCGTTCTCCTTCCACACATAGTTGACGTTCGACAGCCCCTCCAGGTGTTCGTGGAAGGGGAACCGCGTCGTCGCGAGGATCGTGGTCTCGGGATAGGTCTTGCCCTCGAAGGGCAGGGCGAGCTTCTCGCGCACCGTGCTCCGCGCGCCGTCGGCGGCGATCAGGAAGGCGCCCTCCAGCCGGTGCGCCGCCCCGGAGGGATCGCGCGCGGTGAGGCTGACCCCGTCGTCGTCCTGGGCGAAGCTCTCCAGCGCCAGGCCCATGCGGACGTCGCCGCCCTCCGCGCGCACCTGGTCGAGCAGGATGCGGCAGAGCACCGACTGCTTGCATTGCAGGCGATAGGGATGGCCGGTGGCGTCGGCGATGGCGCCGAGGTCGAAGACCGCGCGCTCGCCACCGGGATGCATCCGGATCTGCCAGGTCGGGCTGATGAGGCCCTGCGCGATCAGCTTGTCCGCCACGCCCAGCTCGTCGAGCAGGTCGAGCGTCGGCGGGTGGAAGGTCGAGGCGCGCAGGTCGTCCGGCAGTTCCTCCGCCTGCTCGACCAGCGTGAAGGCGATCCCCCGCCGCCGCAGCAGCAAAGCCGCCGTCAGGCCGACCGGCCCCGCCCCTGCAATCAACACCGGCTTCATCGCGGTATATATCCTCCCTTGTAATATGATTTGTCCTAGATATAGTACTATTGAGCGGCCGTAAACGCCTCTTGTCCGCGGATGGCGCAAGAGGGCGGCCGCCAGTGCCGGAGTCCGCCGGAACGCTTCGCGCGGACGGGCCGGCAGAGAGGTGAGACATGGCTGTCGATGCGTCGCTGGACCAACGCAACTCCCTGATTCCCGACATCGAGTCGCTTGCCCGGCCGACCCTGGAGGAGCGCGGGCGCCAGCGCTTCTGCTCGGCCCTGCGCCGCTATGCGATCCAGGACATGCCGGACCTGCTCAAGCGCGACTTCGACGAGCGGGTGAAGCGCCGCCACGAGGCGCGGGGCGAGGCGCTCGACGATGCCCTGGCGATCGAGCGGGCGATGAAGGCGGAGCCGTCCTACCGCTTCTATTCGACGCTGCGCTACAACGCGCAGGAGATGTGCTTCCAGTCGGTGCAGGAGCCGATCGAGCGCGCCCTGCCGGAGATGATCGGCGTCGCCCGCGATGCGGCGGAGCGCAGCCCGGCGGGCGGCACCCTGCGGCTCGATCCTGCGCTGGAGATGCCGCGCTACCTGACCTCGCTCGACGTCCACCTGACGCCCGGCTGCTTCCACAGCGAATGGGTGGAGGACGACGTCGCCCAGGGGGCGGTCGTCAGCCTGGGCTCGCGGGTCTTCTCGGCGACGATGAACCATCGGAGCTGGGGCGGCGTGGCGCGCGTCATCAGCCGCTGGATCAAGCACGAGCGGCCCGATTTCCGGCCCTCGCGGATGCTCGACCTCGGCACCTCCTCGGGCAAGAACCTGGTGCCTTACGTCGAGGCCTTTCCCGGCGTCGAGGCCCACGGCGTCGATCTCGGGGCGCCGCTGCTGCGCTGGGGCCACGCCGTCGCCGAGCACGAGGGCGTGCCGATCCATTTCAGCCAGCAGAACGCGGAAAGCCTGGACTTTCCTGACGGGCACTTCGACCTGATCGTCTCCAGCTTCTTCTTTCACGAGATCCCGGTGAAGGCGACGCGCAAGGTCCTGAAGGAATGCCGCCGCCTGCTGCGGCCCGGCGGGCTGATGGTCCACCAGGAGCTGCCCGCGACCGGGCTGGTCGACGCCTGGGAAGACTATTTCTGGAACTGGGACACCGACAACAACAACGAGCCGTTCTACACCGCCTTCCGCGCGCAGGACCCGATCGCGCTGATGACGGAGGCCGGGTTCGACCCCGCGCGCAGCTTCGCGCAGATCCTGCCCGACGTGAACGCCTATCCCGACCGCCACGGCGCCTTCGCCTGGGACGAGCCGGGCCGCCCGCGCCACGGCAAGGGCGGATGGTACGTCTTCGGCAGCAGCCTGCCGCAATAGCCTTCGTTTTCTCCGATCAGACGCCCCCAGCACAAAGGAATGCCGATGGAACAGCGCGCGGGAGCCCTATACCGCTGGTACGTCGTCGTCCTGCTGCTGCTGGTCTTCGTCCTCTCCTATTTCGACCGCTACATCCTCTCGCTGCTGGTCGAGCCGATCAAGCACGCGATGGGGCTCAGCGACTTCCAGATGGGCCTGCTGATGGGGCCGGCCTTCTCGACCTTCAACGTGCTGGTGACGATCCCGCTCGGCCTGCTCGCCGACCGGACCAGCCGCAAGTGGCTGCTGATCGTCGGCATCGTCATCTGGTGCATGATGACGACGATGAGCGGCTTCGCCATGACCTTCCTGCCGCTGCTGTTCTTCCGCTTCGGTCTGGGCCTGGGCGAGGCGGTGGTCAGCCCCTGCTCGGTCTCGATGATCAGCGACTATTTCAACCGCAAGGAGCGGGCGCGGGCGATCAGCCTCTACATGGCCGGGCCCTACCTGGGGGCGGGGCTCGCCTTCCTGCTCGGCGGCTACCTGGTCTCGGCGCTGCACGACAGCGGGCCGATGGAGCTGTTCGGCCTGGGCAGCTTCCAGCCGTGGCAGCTCGCCTTCTTCTTCGTCGGCATTCCCGGGCTGATCTTCGCCGCGCTGATGCTGACCGTGCGCGAGCCGGCGCGGACCGAGCGGCTGGCGGCGCGCGAAGGGCCGCAGATCGGCGCGCTGCGCTACATGCTCCACCGCTGGCGGGGGTTCGGCGTGGTCACGCTGGGCGCCACCTGCAATTTCGCGATGAGCACGCTGGCGCTGTGGAACGTGCCGCTGTTCCAGCGCGTCTATGGCTGGAGCGTCGCGGAGATCGGCGCGGTGACGGGCCTGTTCTACTTCACCGCCGGCCCGATCGGCACGGCCCTGGCGCTGTGGGCGAGCAAGGCGCTGGGCAAGGGCAAGGAGGACGGCGCGATGCGCGTGCTGATCCTCGGTCTGTTCATCACCGTGCCGATGAGCGCGCTCTATCCGGTCATGCCCACGGCCTCGCTGGCGGTCGCGGCGATGTTCCTGGCCTTCATCGGCAAGTCGGCGGCGACCGCGGGCGGCCCGGCGGCGCTCCAGCAGATCACCCCCGGCGAGATGCGCAGCCGTTCGGTGGCGATCTTCAACACCGTGATCTCGCTGGTCGGTCCGCTGCTCGGGCCGCCGCTGATCGGCGCGGCGACCGACTGGATGGGCACGCCCAAGGCGATCGGCGTCGCGCTCAGCGGCTTCGTGCTGATCGTCAGCATCCCCTCGCTGCTGTTCGTCTGCCTCGGCCTCAAGCACTACCGCGCCCTGGCGCAGGAGATGGCCGGGACCCTGCGCGACGATGCCGCGCCGCCGGACGGCGAGGAGCTGACCGCGACGGCAACGGCCTGAGGCGGGCATGACCGTTCCCGCAGACCCATGGCCGGACGGCGAATGCGACCTGCTGATCGTCGGCGGTGGGTCGGCCGGCCTGCCCGCGGCGATCTTTGCGGCGCGGCGCGGGGCGCGGGTTCTGCTGGTCGATCATGCCGACCGGCTCGGCGTCTCGCTGTGGGTGGCGACCGGGCAGATGAGCGCGGCGGGCACCCGCCTCCAGCGCGAGCGCGGCATCGCCGACACGCCCGACCTCCATTTCGAGGACGTCATGCGGATCAGCCGCGGCACCGCCAATCCCGGCCTGGTGCGCCGCGCGGTCGACCATGCCGCCGCGACCTTCGACTGGCTGATGGACGAGGGGTTCGAGCCGCTGCCCGAGCACCCCGTCACCGGCTTCGGGCACGAGCCCTACTGCCTGCCCCGCTACTACTGGGGGCGCGAGGGCGGGATCAGCGTCAAGGATGTGCTGGTCCCGATCGTCGAGCGGCTCGAGCGGGACGGGGCCGTCGCCGTGCGGCTGAACCATGCGGTCACGGCCCTGACCACCGCTGCGGACGGGGCCGTGACCGGCGCCGTCCTGCGCGGGCCGGACGGGACGGCGCGCGAGGTGAGGGCCCAGGCCGTCCTGCTCGCCTGCGGCGGCTATGCCGGCGATCCCGAGGTCTTCGCCGCGCGCAACGGCGTGCCGCACTACAACGCCGCGCCCTGGCCCTGGTCGCGCGGGGCGGGGCTGGCGCTGGGGGAATCGGTCGGCGGCTACGCGCGCGGGATCGAGAACCTGTTCTGCAACTTCGGCACCCTGTTCGACACCGACGTCTTCCCCGCCCGCCAGGCGGGCCGGATCGAGCATTTCCCCGAGCGGCGGCAGCCCTGGGAGATCTACGTCAACGCCGCCGGCCGGCGCTTCGTCCGCGAGGACATCGACAGCGTCGACGCGCGCGAGATGGCGCTGTTCCAGCAGCTGGGCCAGCGCTACTGGATCGTCCTCGACCACCGGATGCTGCGCGAGGCCCCGCCGATCGTCCAGGACTGGACGCGCGAGCAGGTCGCCACCGCCTTCGAGCGCGGCGGCCCCGCCTTCCTGACCGCGGACAGCCTGGCCGGCCTGGCGGCCCGGGCGGGGATCGACGCCGAAGGGCTGGAACAGTCGGTCGCGGGGTTCAACTACGGCGTGGCGACCGGCAAGGATTTCTTCGGCCGCGCGCACCATCCGCTGCCGATCGCCGAGCCGCCGTTCCACGCGATCCGGATGCAGGCGAGCGCGGTTTCCAGCACGGTCGGGCTGGCGGTGGACGACGAGCTGCGGGTGATCCGCCGCGACGGGACGCCGATCGCCAACCTCTATGCGGCGGGCGAGATCCTCGGCTCCAGCCAGACGATGGGCCAGGCCGCCTGCGGCGGCATGATGGTGACGCCGGCCATGACCTTCGGCCGCCTGCTCGGCGACCACATGATTCCGCTGGAGCCGCGCCGATGACCCTGCCGATCCTCACCGCCCTGCCGGGCGAGCGCCGCGGCTATGTCGACGGGGTCGACGGCCAGCTCCACTATCGCAGCTTCGGCGAAGGCCCGCCGGTCGTGCTGGTGCACCAGGCGCCCTGGGCCTCGATCCAGTTCCGCCATGTCCTGCCGCTGCTCGCCGCGGCGGGCTATCGCGCGGTCGCGCTCGCCCTGCCCGCCCACGGCAGGTCCGCCCCGCCGGCGCGGCCGGGGATCGACGCCTATGCCGCCGCCGTCGGCGCGCTGATCGAGCGGCTGGAGCTGGGCCCCGCGGCGGTCGTCGGCCATCGCGGCGGCGCGCTGGCCGCGGGCCACCTCGCGGCCGAGCGCCCCGCGCTGGTCGCCGGGCTGGTGCTCGACAACGCGCCCTTCTACGACGCCGCCGAGCGCGAAGCGCGGGTCGGCCGCTTTCCCGACAACCAGGAGATCGCGCCCGACGGCAGCCACCTGACCGAGCGCTGGGCCTGGGCGCGCCGCGTCGGCGATCCCGACTGGAGCGACGAGACCCTGCACGTCTCGGTCGTCACCTATTTCACCCACGGCCCGTGGAAGGAGCACGGCCATTCGGTCATCCCGCTCCACGACTTCACGCGCGACGTGCCGCGCATCGCCTGCCCGACGCTGATCGTCGCCAGCCGGACCGACCCGCTGTTCGCATTCGGCGGCCGGCTGCACGCGGCGCGGCCCGACTGGAGCTATGCCGAATTGCCCGGCGGCCCCGGCATGGCGCTCGACCGCCCAGCCGAATGGATGGTCCCGATCCGCGCCTTCCTCGCCGGGCTGTTCCCCAGCCGGGCGGACAAAAATTAGTTTACACGCGGCTCGTTTGATATACACATATAACAAATAAGGTACTGGAGATCGGGGGCGATGCCGAGGGGCGTAGACGCTCAAGGCTACAGGAACTCAGGGAGAATAAACATGCTGCTGGATTCGCGAAAAATCGGATTCTTCGTGGGGGCGATCCTGCTCTCGACCACCTCGGCTCTGGCCCAGACGGCGCCGGAAGCGGAAGCGGATGCGACTGCCGACGATAGCGCGGCAAGCTCGGACATCGTCGTCACCGCGCAGCGCCGCGCGGAGCGCCTTCAGGACGTGCCGCTCGCCGTCACCGCGATCACCAGCGAGGACCTGAGGACGCGCCAGATCAACAACGCGCTCGATCTGGTGAACTACGTGCCGAACCTGATCGGCCACAACAACACCGCGCTCGGCACGGCTAACACCTATGCGCTGCGCGGACTGGCGAACACGGAGTCGATCTCCACCTTCGATCCGCCGATCGGCACCTATGTCGACGACATCTACATCTCGCGCCAGGGCGCCAACAACTTCTCGTTCTTCGACGTCGAGCGGGTCGAGGTCCTGCGCGGGCCGCAGGGCACCCTGTTCGGGCGCAACACCACGGGCGGCGCGATCAACATGATCCTGCGCAAGCCCAGCGACCACGTCACCGGCTACGTCGACATGGGCTACGGCAAGTTCAACCGCGCCCAGTTCCGCGCCTCGGTCGACCTGCCGCTGAGCCAGAACCTGCTGACCAAGATCTCCGGCTACTACACCCGCGCCGACGGCTACGTGCACGACCGGACCACGGGGCAGACGCTGAACGGCGAGGAGAGTTGGGGCCTGCGCGGCGCGATCCGCGCCCTGCCGTCCGATTCCGTGACCTGGGACCTGGCCTTCAGCTACGCCTATTCCTCGGCCGCCAACCTGCCGAACTTCTACGATCTCGCCACCAAGGAGCGGATCAGCTTCACCCCGATCCGCGACGACCAGGGACTGGGCACCGGCCTGGTCTCGGCCGGGCTCGCCGACATTCCGCTCGGCAACAAGGCGCGCACCGCGATCCTCAGTTCGAACATCGAGGTCCGGCTGGGCGACCACGCGACGCTCAACCTGATCACCGGCTATACCTACCTGCGCCAGAAATACACGACCGAGAGCTTCGCCGGGCTCGGCAGCACGACCGTCGTGTTCAACGGGGTGAACTTCATCTCGGGCTCGCGCGGCACCGCCACGCCGCTGGTCAACGACAGCTGGAGCAAGCAGTTCAGCCAGGAGGTCAAGCTGACCGGCGGCCTGTGGAACGACACCCTGACCTATGTCGGCGGCTTCTACTACGTCAAGGAACGCAACTGGACGAACTTCGCCAACATCTCGATCCCGGTCACGAGCGCCGCGCCCACGGTCAGCGGCGACCGGGTCATGCGCAACGACACCGAGGCCTATGCCGGCTACTTCCAGGGCGACCTGCATCTGACGCCCGCGCTGACCTTCACCGCCGGCATCCGCTACACGGATGAGGACAAGACGATCAGCTTCACCCCGAACGCCAGCCCCCTGGCGCGGTCGTCGGCGATCAACCAGCCGTTCGACACCCAGGCCGTGATCGCCGCCGGCATCCCGGTCGAGCTGCGCTCCAAGGTCTGGACGCCGCGTTTCGCGCTGAACTACAAGGTGACGCCGGACGTCATGGTCTTCGCCTCGGCGACCAAGGGCTTCAAGTCCGGCGGCTGGAACTCCCGCGCCTACTACGCATCGGGCGCGACGGCCTTCACCAAGGAGACGATCTGGTCGTTCGAGGGCGGCATCCGCTCCGAATGGTTCGACCGCAAGCTCAAGGTCAACCTGACCGGCTTCTACTTCAAGGACTACGACGCGCAGCTTCCGGGCGGCGGCTACAACCCCGACACCAAGACGATCGTCTATCTGACGCGCAACGTCGCCGACATGAAGAACTACGGGCTCGAGGGCGAGATCAGCTTCAACCCGGTTCCCGGACTGAACCTGTTCTGGAACTTCGGCTTGCAGCACGCGAGCTACGAGAACCTGAACCAGGAGACCAAGGACCAGATCGCGCGCTGCCTCGGCGGCACCTTCTCCGGCAACTGCAACACCGGGATCATCACCGCCACCGGCACGGTGGCCGAGCCGACCCGCCCGCCGCATTTCACCTCGACGCTGGGCACCAGCTACAAGGTCCCGCTCGGGCGCGGCTTCTCGCTGCAACCCAGCGTCAACTGGACCTACGTCAGCGGCACCTGGGTCTCGACCTCGGGCGATCCGTCGGGCTACCAGCCCGGCCACAGCCTGATCAACGCCGGGCTGACGCTGGCGTCGGATCGCGGCCTGTCGATCGGGATCGAATGCAGCAACTGCCTCAATTCGACCTACAAGACCTCGTTCCTGATCTATCCCTACCTCAACAATCCGGGAACCTGGATGATGCGCATTCGCTACGGCTTCTGAGCTAGGCGGGTGCTGGCGGGAGCGGGGGGCATCTGGCCCTCCGCTCTCGCGCTTTTGATGAAGGCTGGCGGCATGGCTGACGCGAAGCAGGTCGAGGTGAAGCTCCCCCGGGCGAGCAAGGGCAAGCGCTCGCGCTTCTTCGACGATCCGGCCATCGACCAGGTGATGACCTTCCTGCTGGAGTTCATGGCCGAGTTCTCCGCCCTGCGCGAACGGCAGGACACCGTCGAGCGGCTGCTCGCGGAAAAGGGCGTGGTCACGCAGGAGGACATCGAGGCCTATCGGCCCGACGCGGCGGTCGAGGCCGAGCGCGGCAAGTGGAACGATGCCTTCATCCGGCGGGTGATGCGGCTGCACGCCCCGGACTAGACCATTGGCATGAGCGGCTACCCCCATCTTTTCTCGCCCGTGCGGGTGGGAGAGCACCTGCTGCCCAGCCGCATCGTCCATGCCTCGACCTCGACCCACTATTGCATCGACGGGCGGATCACCGACCGGCTGATCGACTACTACGCCAACCGCGCGCGGGGCGGCGCGGCGCTGCTGGTCAGCGAGCCGATGGCCATGCTGCCGTGGCAGGCGCTGCCGACGCGGCCGCAGGTGCTCTCGGGCGTCAACGCGGACGGCCTGGCGCGCTGGGCCGAGGCGGTCGCGCGCGAGGGCGGGCTGATGCTCGGCCAGGTCCAGGACAACGGCCGCGGCTTCCGCGCGGGCTTCCGCAACCTCGCCGCGCGCGGCGCCTCGGCCCTGCCCGACGACCTGAGCTGGACCGTGCCCGAAGCGATGGCGACGGCCGATATCCACGCGATGATCGATGCCTTCGTCGCAAGCTGCGCGAACCTTGCGGCGGCGGGCTTCGCCGGGGTCGAGATCTCGGCGGGGCACGGGCACATCTCCCCCCAGTCCCTCTCGGTCCATTCCAACCGCCGCGAGGACGAGTTCGGCGGCGACCTCGACGGGCGGACGCGGCTGCTCCGCCTGCTGATGCGCGGCATCCGCGAGGCTTGCGGCACGGGCTTCCTGATCGGCGCCAAGCTCCCCGCCTGGGACGGCATGGCGGACGGCATCGACGAGGCGGAGGCGGAGCGGATCACCGCCCGGCTCCATGCCGAGGGCGTCATGGACTACCTCACCTATTGCTGGGGCAGCCATTCGGACACGCTCTACCGGCACCTGCCCGACAACCACGGGCCGAGGATGCCCTACGTCGAGACGATCCACCGCCTCGGCCGCGCCGGCGCGCCGGGGGTGCCGCTCGGCGCGCTGGGCCTCATCACCGACCCCAACGAGGGCGAGCGCATCGTCCGCGACGGCCTGGCCGACCTGGTGATGCTCGCCCGCCCGCTCGTCACCGATCCGGCCTGGCCGCTGAAGGCGCGCGAGGGGCGCGAGGCGGAGATCCGCTATTGCGTGTCCTGCAACACCTGCTGGCACATGATCACCTCCAGCCGGGGCCTGCTCTGCGACAACAATCCGCGCGTCGGCGCGCCCGACGAGGCGGACTGGCGGCCCGAGCCCGCCGCCGTCCCGCGCAAGGTCGCCGTGGTCGGCGCGGGGATCGCCGGGATGGAGGCGGCCTGGGTCGCCGCCGCGCGCGGGCATGAGGTCCACCTGTTCGGCGCCTCCGACGAGCCGGGCGGCAAGACCCGGCTCCACGCCGGCCTGCCGGGCGGGGAGGGACTGAGCAGCATCTACGACTACCAGCAGCTCGCCGCCCTCCGCCACGGCGCGCGACTTCATCTCGGCCGCCGGATTGGGGCAGGAGAGCTGATCGCGCTCGCGCCCGACGCGGTGATCCTCGCTGCCGGCTCGACCCCCGCCTGGCCCAGCTTCCTGCCCGACGCCTGGCGCGAGGAGGGGCTGGTGCCGGACCTGCGCGAGGCGGTGCGCCAGCTTGCCGCCTATCCCGGCCGCAACCCCGGCACGGCCCTGATCTGGGATGAGGACCACGGCATGTTCACCTATGACGCCGCCGAGTTCCTGGCCGACCGCTTCGATCAGGTCGCGATCCTCACCCCGCGCGAGCGGATTGCCAGCGACGAATCGCTCGTCGCGCGGCAGGGCGTCTATCACCGCCTCTATCGCCGCGGCGTGCGGATCGTCACCTCGGTCCGCCCGCTGCCGGAGCCGCGGATCGAGGAGGGCGAGGTCGCCTATGCCAACGTCTATAGCGGCGCGGTCGACGTGCTGCGCGACGTTGCCTTCCTGACCTATGCCACGGCCCGCGTACCCGACGACAGGCTGGCGGCGCCGCTCCGCGCGGCGGGGATCGCGGTCACGACCATCGGCGATTGCAAGGCGCCGCGCATCGCCCTCACCGCCACGGCGGAGGGCTACCGCGCGGCCATGGACCTGTAGGAGCGAATAGCATGTATCCCGATCTCGAAGGCAAGGTGGCGATCGTCACCGGTGCGGGCCGCCGCAAGGGCCTGGGCGAGGCGATCGCCCGCAAGCTGGCCGAGGACGGCGTCCGCCTGGTGATCCACGACCTGGGCCAGGCCGAGGGCGCCATGGCGCCGGCCCACGGCGTCGGTTCGACCGAGGAGATGGCCGCCGTCGCCGATGACATCCGGCGGATCAATCCTCATGTCGCCACCTTCCGGGCCGACATGCGCGAGGAGGCGCAGGTCGCCGCGCTCGTCGCCCATGCGGTCGAGCGGTTCGGGCGGCTCGACATCCTCGTCAACAACGCGGGCGTCGGCTACCTGTTCGGCCCACTGGTCGATGCGACGCAGGAGATGTGGGACACGGTGCTCAACGTGAACCTGCGCGGGGCCTTCTTCGCGACCAAGCACGCCGTGCGGCAGATGCTGACGCAGGAGGTGCAGCCCGGCTGGGGGCGGGGGCGGATCGTCTCGATCGGCAGCCGGGGCTCGAAATCGGGCTCGGCGCTGACCTCCTCCTACATCGCCTCCAAGCACGGACTGGTCGGCCTGACCCGCTCCGCCGCGATCGAGCTGGGGCCGCAGGAGATCACGGTCAACGCCGTCTGCCCGAACCACGTGACCACCGGGCTGGGCGGCTGGCAGAACGAGTTCATGGCCAGGGCGCGCGGGCAGACGCTCGACGAATACATGGCGGCGATGCGCGGGCGCATCCCGCTCGGCCGGGTGGGCGAGCCGAGCGATACCGCCAACGCCTGCGCCTTCCTCTGCTCGGGCCAGGCGCGCTACATCACCGGCGAGGCGATGAACGTCTCGGGCGGCGAGGAGATGCACTGAGGCGGGACGGACGGGCTCAGCGGGCCACCGCGGCGGCGGCGATCCGTTCGTCCTGCTCGGCCGTGCCGCCGGAGACGCCGACCGCCCCGGCGACCGCGCCGGTCTCGGCCGTGATCGGCACCCCGCCCGCCATCGGCAGGTAGTCGGTCAGCGCGAGCAGCGCGGGATCGCCGGCCACCCGGTCGGCCAGCACCCGGCTCGGGGCTCGGAGCAGGGCCGCGGTGCGCGCCTTGCGCAGGGCGACCTCGGCGGTGAGCAGGCCGGCGCCATCCATCCGGTGCAGCGCCACGGGATAGCCGCCCGCGTCGACCACGGCCAGGCTGACCGCCAGCCCCAGTGCGTCCGCCTCGGCCAGCCCGGCCGCGATCGCCGCGCGGGCGTCGGCGGAATCGACAAATGGCTTGAATTGCATGATCGATGGACCTTTCCTGTTGCCGATCCTATTCGCAAGGATCACCGCGCAGCCGCGCGAATGAGGGAGCGGACTTTCCTTGGCTAGTGAAAGCGGAGAAATCGTCGCGGTGGATCGCGGCCACGCCGTGCCGCTCTACCATCAGATCTTCCTGCAACTGCGCGAGGAGATCACCAGCGGCGAGCGCGCGTTCGGCTCGCGGATGCCCACCGAGCAGGAGCTTTCCGCCCAGTTCGGCGTGTCGCGCATCACCGCGCGCCGCGCGCTGGACGAGCTGGCGGAGAACCACCTGGTCGAGCGCAAGCGGCGCGTCGGTACGACGGTCGTGTTCCAGTCGCCGGTCAAGCCGATCCAGGGCAACATCGAGCAGGCGCTCGATTCGCTGCTGACCTTCGGCCGCGAGACCAAGGTGAAGCTGCTGGAGGTGGAGACCGTGCCGGCGCGGCCGCCGATCGACGAGGCGCTGGAGATCCCGGTCAACAGCCAGGTCCTGCGGGTGGTCAGGATGCGCGGGCTGGACGGCGTGCCGGTCGGCCATTTCGTCAGCTACATCCCTGCGGCGCTCGGCGCGGGGATGACCCGGGCGAAGCTGAAGTCGACCCCGATGCTGGCCCTGCTGGAGGAGGCGGGGGCGCATATCGGCTCGGCCCGGCAGACGATCTCGGCGACGCTGGCCGACGCCGCGCTGGCGGCCATCCTCCAGGTGGACATCGGCTCGCCGATCCTGCGCGTCAGCCGCACCGTGCTCGACACCAAGGGCGTGCCGGTGCAGCACATCCTCGCCCAGTATCGGTCCGACCGCTATCAGATCCGCCTCGATCTCAATTCCCCGGCCTCGGCCGAGCACCTGCTCTGAGCCTCAGCCTTATTTGACATAGAGGTATGACAAAAAAGCTGGCATGACCATCCCTTGCCGCCGCGCGCGGGCAGGAAGGATTGGGCATGAGCGACTGGACGACCTTCACCGAGCCGGACCTGCTGCGGATCGTCGCGACGACCGCGGCCGTGCCCGATCTCGACGCGGCCGAGGCCGCCTATACGCGCTATCTCGGCTATGGTGTGGTCGAGCGGGGGGCGCTGGACGCCGACCTCGCGGTGAGCTGGGGCAGGCCGGGCAGCGCGGGCGCACGCCATGTCGTGATGCGCGCTTCGGGCGAGACGGATACCTTTGTCCGCCTGGTCGAGGCGCCGGCCGTGCCGGGCTATCGCCCGCTGACCAGCTTCGGCTGGACCGCCTTCGAGATCATCGTCGACGATGTCCATGCCCTGGCCGAGCGGCTCGCCGCCTCGCCCTTCGAGATCATCGGCCCGCCCAAGCCCTTGCAGTTCATGCCCTCGATCATCGCGATGCAGGCGGTCGGGCCGGGCGGCGAGTGCCTCTACTTCACCATGGAGAGCGGGGACCGCGACAGCTCGATCCTGCCGCCGCCGAGCGGCTTCGTCGGGCGGACCTTCATCGTCGTCTGCGCGGGCGCGGACTTCGCGGCCATGCTGCGCTGGTACGTCGACCGTTTCTCGCTGCGCGAGCGGCCGGTGCGGCAGAGCAAGGTCGAGATCGTCCAGCGCGCCCAGGGCCTCTCGCCCGACCACACGATCGAGCTGAGCGCGATCGGGATGCGCCAACGCGGCAACCTGGTGGAGCTGGACGGCTATCCCACCGGGCCCGGCCGCATCGCCGGCCCGCGCCCGGGCGATCCGGCCATGCTGCCGCCGGGCAATGCCCTGGTCACGCTGGAGGTCGAGCGGCTCGATGCCGTCGCCGCCCTGGCGATCCAGCCGCCCGCCCGGCACGGCGCGGCGATCTACGGCGGGCGGCGGAGCTGCACGATCCCGGGGCCGGCCGGTGAACTGCTGGAGCTGGTCGAGGCCGGTTGATCGGGGCGAGGCCCCGGTTACGGGCTCTTCAAACGCCTCCCTACAGGGCGGCGCGGATGCTCCAGGCGCGCCCGCTCACCCCCCCGCCTGCGGGCGCCAGCTATCGACCAGCTCGCCCGCCGTGGCGAACCAAGTGGCCTCGTCGCCGGCCAGCCGGCCGAGCAGGGCCTCGAAGGCGTCCATGCGATAGGGCAGGCCGGTAATATAGGGCGTCAGGGTGAAGGGCAGCACCCGGCCTGCGCCGTACTGGGCGGATTCGGCCTTGAGCCAGGCCAGCGCGTCCTCGATCTGCTGGGCCACGCTGTCCATCGATTGCTGCTGGACCGCGATCATCTGGCGGTCGGACAGCTCGTGGTTGAACGGCACGCTGACGATCGTGCCCGCCTCGGTGGTGGCGAGATAGGGCAGATCGTCGTTCACCCAGTCGCACATGTAGTCGAACCCGGCCTCGACCAGCAGGCGCGGGGTGTTGAAGCTCTGCGAGCGGGCGATGGACTGCCAGCCGCGCGGCGCCGTGCCGGCGACCTCGGCTAGGCGGTCGCGCGCCTCGACGATCAGCGCGCGCTCCTCGGCCTCGTCCATGCCGCCCGCGATCGTGCCGTTCATGTCGGTCGAATGGGCGATGATCTCGTGCCCGGCGGAGAGGATGTCGGCGATGACCGAGGGATAGCGCTCCGCGATCGCCGAGTTGACCGCGACGGTCGCCTTTACCCCCGCCTTGGCGAAGGCGTCGAGCAGCCGGTAGAAGCCGACCCGCGTCCCGTATTCCCGCGCGGTGTAGTGGCGATAGTCGGGATAGGGCGTGACCATGTGGCCCGGCGCGCGGAACGGCGTGTCGGACGGGGTGATCGGGAACCATTCGAGGTTGACCAGCAGCGTCACCGCCACCGGCTTGCCGCCCGGCCAGGCGACCGGCCTGCGCGAGGGCATGGGTGCGGCGGGATAGAGCCCGTGATCCATCCCCTCGCGGCGCTTGGGATATTCGAGATAGGCGGGATCGAGCGTCATGGCGTCAGGCCTTTGCGTAGCGGGCTGCATCGGCGACGGCGGCGTCGTAGCCGGTCGCGAGGAAATGGTCGGCGATGTCGCCCGAACGGGTGATCCAGGCGCGCCCGTCGGCGGCGATGTGGCGCAGCACCTCCTCGAACGGGCCGATGCGGTGCGGCTGGCCGATCAGGTAGCTGTGCAGCGGGATGCACATCACCGTGCCGGAGGCCGCGCCTTCCGCCGCCAGCCGGTCGTACTGCCGGATCAGCGTGTCGGCATATTCGCGCGGGCTCATGTTGTAGACGAAGAAGCCGTAGTGGTCGTTCACCTCGATGCTGTAGGGCATCGACACCAGCCGGCCCTGCTTGACGTGGACCGGCCCCGGCTGATCGTCGTGATAGAGATCGCAGGTATAGGTCATGCCGTATTCGGCGATCAGGTCCATCGTGCGCGGCGTGTGGGTCAGGGCCGGGGCGAGCCAGCCCTTGATCGTCTGGCCGGTGGCCTCGCGCACCGTCCGGATCGAATCCTCGATGATCGCGCGTTCCTGCGCCTCGTCCATGCCGTAGCTGTAGCGGGTGTTGTAGATGCCGTGGCTGAAGAACTCCCAGCCCAGCGCATTGGCATTCGCGACCACGTCCGGATGGTGCTGGCACAGCGCCACCGAGAGCGAGACCGAGCCCTTGAAGCCGTGCTTCTCCATCACCTCGGCCATGCGCCAGTGGCCGATGCGGTTGGCGTAGTCGCGATGGCCGTAGCTCACCACGTCGGGGTGCGGCCTGGTCCAGCTCTTGCGCTGCGGATTGGCGGGCGGGTCGATCTCGTAGAATTCGAGGTTGGGCGAGACCCAGACGGCGACCGTCTTGCCGTCCGGCCATTCCAGCTTCGGACGGTCGCGATAGGGCCGGAAGTCGTAGAGGCCCGGGTCCTTCTCTCCCTCGCGCATCAGCGTGCCTCCAGCCAGTCGATCACCGTCTGCACCGGCTCGACATCGGCATATTTGAGCTGGAGGTCGGTCAGGTTGGCGAAGTGATAGCTCTCGTGCTTGTCGGCGCAGGTCTCGATCGGGACGATCGTGCGATAGCCGCGGCTGAGGCTGTCGACCGCCGTCGCCCGGATGCAGCCGGAGGTCGAGCCGCCGGTGAGCACCACGGTATCGACCTTGTGCCAGACCAGCAGGCTTTGCAGCGGCGTCTCGAAGAAGGCCGAGGGCATCCGCTTGGTGTAGATCGCGTCGCGCTCGTGGTCGATCTCGCAGCGCTCGTCGAACGCGTGGCGGCGCGAGCCGTACTTGATGTTCTGGAGCGAATCCGGCGTATCGGTGCGCGTCCCCCAGACGCCCGCGTCGCTGGCGTCCTCCATGTAGGCGACATGGGTCCAGATCACCGGCATCCCCTTCTCGCGGGCCAGGCGCGAGATGGTGTTGGCATGTTCGATCTGCCGCGGATCGGTCTCGTAGGCGGTCTTGAACTCGTCGATCCGGGTATAGGCGTTCTGGAAGTCGACGTTGACGATGGCCAGCTTGTCGCCGAAGCCGAACTTGGCGCGGGCGGGATTGGCCATCACCTCCTCGAAGATCTGCCGGGCGGTCTTGTCCTCCCGGATCATCCTGGTGCCGATCGTCATGCCGCGGACTCCATCGAAGGTGCGTGGGATTCGGGAACGAAGCCGAGCGGCAGCCCGGCGTCGGGGGTGAAGCCGTAGAGCGGCTCGTCGGGCAGCGCCTCGGCCACGATCTTGCGGACCTCGAGCAGCTTGGCGAGGTCGATCCCGGTCTTGAGGCCCATGGCCTGGAGCATGAACACCAGGTCCTCGGTGACGATGTTGCCGCTCGCGCCGGGGGCGAAGGGGCAGCCGCCGATGCCGCCGAGCGAGGAATCGACCGTGTCCAGCCCCATCTCCAGCGCGGCGAGCACGTTGGCGAGGCCGAGCCCGCGGGTGTTGTGCAGGTGGATGCCGGTCAGCGCCTCGTCGCCCACCGCGCCGCGCACCGCGCGGACCATGTCCTTGACCGCCCTGGGATCGGCATAGCCGGTCGTGTCCGACAGCCCGACCTCGTCGCAGCCGGCGGCCATGAGCTGCTCGGCCAGGCCGAGGATCTGCGGCAGGGGAATCGCGCCTTCGAGGGTGCAGCCGAACACGGTCGAGAGGCTGCCCTCGAAGTGCGGGCGGCGGTCTTCCGGCTGTTCGGCGATCAGCGCGGCGATGGCGCGGGCTTCCTCGATCACCTGGGCGTGGGTGCGGCGCAGGTTGGCCAGGCTGTGCGTCTCCGAGACCGACAGCGGCAGGGTGAGCTTGTCCGCGCCCGCGGCGATCGCCGCTTCGGCGCCGCGCAGGTTGGGGACAAGCACCGCCACGGTCAGGCCGGGGATCGTCTTGGCGAAGGCGACGATCTCGGCGGTGTCGGCCAGTTGCGGCAGGACCTTGGCCGGGACGAAGCTGCCGACCTCGATCTCGCGCACGCCGGCGGCCGCCTCGGCCGCGATCCATGCCTTTTTGGCAGGGGTGGGCAGAATGCTCTTGATGCTTTGCAGGCCGTCTCGCGGACCGACCTCGCTGACCAGTATCTCGGGTGCCATCAAACCTCTGCTTGCTTTATTGTCCTATTTCTATATCAAATAATGCCGGATTGTCGAGACGCGTCGATGCGAAAGTTGGGGGTTTGGAATGCCGGAATCATCGCCGCTTGCCGGTCTTAAGGTAGTCGAATTCACGCATATGGTCATGGGGCCGTCGATCGGGGTGATTCTCGGCGACCTCGGCGCCGACGTGGTGAAGGTGGAGCCGGAGGGCGGCGACCACACCCGCCGCCTGCTGGGCTCGGGCGCGGGCTATTTCCCGATGTTCAACCGCAACAAGCGCAGCATCTGCCTCGACCTCAAGTCGCCCGAGGGCCTGGCCGCCGCGCGCCGCCTGATCGACGAGGCGGACGTGATGATCGAGAATTTCCGGCCCGGCGCGCTGGAGAAGCTCGGGCTCGGGCCGGACGCCTTCAAGGAAAGCAACCCGCGCCTGATCTATTGCACCGCAAAGGGCTTCCTGACCGGGCCCTACGGCCACCGCACGGCGCTGGACGAGGTGGCGCAGATGATGGGCGGCCTTGCCTACATGACCGGCCCTCCGGGCCGTCCGCTGCGCGCGGGCGCCTCGGTGATCGACATCGCCGGCGGCATGTTCGGGGTGATCGGCATCCTCGCCGCGCTGGAGCAGCGCCACCGCACCGGCGAGGGGGGCGAGGTGAAGTGCTCGCTGTTCGAGACCACCGCCTTCCTCGTCGGTCAGCACATGGCCCAGGCGGCCGTCACCGGAACTCCGGCCCCGCCGATGCCGGCGCGGATCTCGGCCTGGGCGGTCTATGACGTGTTCGAGACCGCCGATCCCGCCGAGCAACTGTTCGTCGGCGTGGTCAGCGATGCGCAGTGGCAGGCGTTCTGCGCCGAGTTCAAGCTGACCGAGTTCGCCGCCGACGCCGGGCTCGCCGCCAACAACGACCGGGTGCGCCAGCGCGACCGCGTGCTGCCGCCACTGCGCACGATGTTCGCCGCCATGCCGCGCGCCGAGATCATCGGCCGGCTGGAGGCGATCGGCCTGCCCTTCGCCCCGATCATGCGTCCGGAGGACCTGTTCGACGATCCCCACCTGACCGCGGCGGGCGGGCTGCTCGACCTCACGCTGGAGGACGGCACCAAGGTCTCGCTGCCGGCCCTGCCGCTGGAGATCGACGGCGTTAAGCCTGGCCTCCACCGCGACCTGCCGCGGCCCGGCGAGCACACCGACGAGCTGCTGGGCGAGGGCCGGAAGCCTTGAGCCGAACGATCTTCGACAAGATCTGGGACGCGCACCGCGTGACCCAGACGCCCGGCGGGCTCGACCTGATCCTGATCGACCGGGTGCTGCTGCACGAGCGGACCGGCGGCGTCGCGCTGCGCGGGTTGCAGGAGCGCGGCCTGCCAGTCTTCGCGCCCGACCAGGCCTTCGCGGTGATGGACCACATCATCGACACTCGGCCCGGCCGTACCGACCGGACGCTGATGCCGACCGGCACCGACTTCATCCTCGCCACGCGCGAGGCGGCGGGGAAGGCGGGCATCCGCCTGTTCGACCTCGACGACCCGCAGCAGGGCATCGTCCACGTGATGTCGCCGGAACTGGGGATCGTCCTGCCCGGCGCGACGCTGGTCTGCCCGGACAGCCACACCTGCTCGCAGGGGGCGCTGGGCGCGCTCGCCTGGGGCATCGGCTCGACCGAGGCCGAACATGCGCTGGCGACCTCGACCCTGCGGGTCCGTCGCCCGCCGCGGATGCAGGTGCGGATCGACGGCGAGCTGGCCCCCGGCGTGACGGCGAAGGACCTCGCCCTGGCGCTGCTCGGCCGCTTCGGCGTCGGCGGCGGGGCCGGCCATGTCGTCGAATATGCCGGTAGCGCGGTTCGCGCGCTGGAGGTCGAGGCGCGGCTGACGCTCTGCAACATGGGCACCGAGTTCGCCGCCTTCACCGCGATCGTCGCGCCGGACGAGAAGGTGCTGGATTTCCTCAAGGGTCGTCCCTTCGCGCCGAGCGGCGCGGACTGGGACGCGGCGGCGAAGGAATGGCTCTCGCTCGCCAGCGACGCCGACGCCGAGTTCGAGGTCGAGCGCCTGTTCGACGCGCGCGAGGTCGCGCCGATGATCACCTGGGGCACCAGCCCGCAGCAGGTGGTGCCGATCGACGGCGCGGTCCCGGCGGTGGGCGAGGGGCAGGGCACGGCCGAGAGCCAGCGGCGCGCACTCGACTATATGGGGCTGGAGCCGGGCGCGCGGCTGACCGACCTGCCGATCGGCGCCGCCTTCATCGGATCGTGCACGAACAGCCGGATCAGCGACCTGCGCCGTGCCGCGGCTCTGCTCCGCGGACGGCACGTCGCCCCGGGGGTCAAGGCGATCTGCGTCCCCGGCTCGACCCAGGTGAAGCGCCAGGCCGAGGCGGAAGGACTGCACGAGGTCTTCCAGGCGGCGGGCTTCGAATGGCGCGAATCCGGCTGCTCGATGTGCTTCTTCGCCGGGGGCGAGAGCTTCGGCCCGCAGGAGCGCGTGGTCTCCTCCACCAACCGCAATTTCGAGAGCCGGCAGGGGCCGGGCACGCGCACCCATCTGGCCTCGCCGGAAACCGTCGCTGCCTCGGCGCTCGCCGGCCATATCGCCGATCCGCGCCAGGTAGCCGCCCGATGAAGCCCTTCATCCGCCTCACCGCCACCGCCGCGCCGCTGCTGCGCGACAACGTCGATACCGACGCGATCATCCCCTCGCGCGAGATGCGCAGCGTCTCAAAGAAGGGGCTGGCCGACGGCCTGTTCGCCGGGTGGCGCTATACGGCGATCGGCTCGCGCGAGCCGCAGGCCGACTTTGTGCTCAACCAGCCGCGTTACGCGGGTGCGCAGATCCTGGTCAGCGGCGCGAACTTCGGCTGCGGATCGAGCCGCGAGCACGCCGTCTGGGCCTTGGCCGAATACGGCTTCCGCGCCGTGGTCGCGCCTTCATTCAACCCGATCTTCCAGGGCAACTGCATCGCCAACGGCGTGGTGCCCGTGGTGCTGGACGGCGAGGCGGTGGCGAGCATCGCTGGCGCGCTAGAGGAAGCCACCGAACCGCTGCTCACCGTGGACCTCGAAGCGCAGACCGTGGCGCTCGTGGATGGCCGGAGCTGGCATTTCGACATCGACCAGGAAGCGCGCGGTGCGCTGCTGGCGGGCCTCGACGCCGTTGCCCGGACGCTGCAACTGGCGGACGAAATCGCCGCCTTCCGCGTGCAGGACGCGGCGCGCCGGCCGTGGATCTACGCGCCGGTCAAGCGCGCCCTTGGCTGAGTGTGGGGATTACGGCTCGGGCGTTGCCCGAGCCTGTTCCGATGCATCAAACCACGATCGCTGATTGTAGTGGGCGGTAGCAGAGGACGTGGGGCGACCCAGCGCCGCCCCACTGCCCCTCGCGCAATCAGCGGCAGGTGCGCAGCGGGGAGCCGCTTTCCTTGGCGACCCAGGCGATGATGTCCGCGCGCTCCTCCGCCTTGGCGACCCCGGCGAAGACCATCCGGTTGCCTGGGATGGCCCGCGACGGCGCGCGCAGGAAGTTGTCGAGCGAGGTCGGGTTCCAGCGCGGCCGGGCCGCCTGGAAGGCCGGCGAATAGTTGAAGCCCGCCGCCCCGGCCGGCGCCCGTTCCAGGACCTTGCCCAGGTTGGGGCCGACCAGATTGCGCTCGCCTTCCTTCACGGTGTGGCACGCCCGGCATTTCAGGAAGGCCCGCCGCCCCCGCTCCAGGTCCGCCGCGACCGGCCGGTTGCCGATCGTAACGTCGCAGGCGGCATTCGCCACCGCCGGGACGGCGACGGCTAGGGTGGTGACAGCGAGCAGGGAAAGCCGGATGAATTTCATAGGATGCTCTCGTTCAGAAGTTGAAGGTAGCGGAAAGGCCGATTTCCCGGCCGCGATCCATGCCCACCGCTAGGCAGCGCTGCTCCGGGGCCAGGCTGTAGGTGCCGCCGCCCGGTTTCGCCATGTAGAGGCAGGAGTTGGTGGCCGAGGCGGCCGCCGACGATGCCTTGTTGTTGTCGAGCAAGTCGCGGACGAACAGGGTGACGCCGATATTGTTGCGGAAGTCGAAGCCGGCCGACAGGTTCCAGCGCCAGACCGCGGCGAGCTGGGCCAGGTTGGCGCTGTCGGCGAAGCGCTTGCCGGTATAGGAGACGTTGGTGCCCAGCCGCATGGTGGTGCCGCCGCCCAGCTCCTTCGCGTAGTCGACCCCGGCGGAGCCCGTCCAGCGGGGCAGGCCGATCGACGTCTTGCCCTCGAAGGTCGAGCCCTGGAACAGCAGGGTCAGGTTGGCGTCGTCCGGCTTGACCGCGGCGGTGTATTTCTGGTCGGCATAGGCCAGGCCGGCGCGGAAGGTCAGCTCTTTCGTCGGCCGGTAGTTGCCTTCCAGCTCGAAGCCCCAGATGCGTGAGGTGCCGATGTTCTGGAACAGGGTCGTGGCCACCCCCAGCGCGGTCGAGACCGCCGAGAACTGTTGGTTGGTCACGTCCATGTAGTAGCCCGCGCCCGACAGGAAGACCTTGCCGTCCGGGCTCCGCCACTTGGCGCCGATCTCGTAGTTGCGGTTATGCTCGGGCTGCACGTAGAGGAAGCTGGTGCGGATCGTCTGGTTCCAGCGGCCCGGCTTGGTGCCTTCCGAATAGAGCGCATAGACCTGACTGCCCTCGGTGGGCCGAAAGGTCAGCGTGGCGCGCGGAATGAAGCGGCGGTTGGTGACGGTCTGCTGGTAGGTCTTGTAGCCGCCGGTCGTCGCGGTCGAGCAGATCGTGCAGGGCTCGAAGATGTTGCTCTCGATGTCGTAGCGGCCTTCCAGCTCCAGGGTGAGCCGGGGTGAGAAGTCGTAGGCGATGTCGCCGAAGATAGCGAAGTTGCGCGCGTTCTCGTCGCCGCGGCTGCGTCCGGTGGGGTTGGAGACGGTGATGTTGGTCTGCGAGTAGCTGGTCAGGCTCTCGTAGAGGAAATAGCCGCCGACGCTCCACCGCAGCGCCCGGTCGCGGGGCGAGGAGAGGCGGATCTCGCTGCTCACGACCCGGTAATAGTCGTTGGTGGCCGAGAAGAACGGGTTGGCGGCCTTGCTTGGCGAGGTTGCGGTGTCCGACAGGCGACGAGAATAGGGCCTGTTCCCGAAGAACGGGTCATCGTAGCCCTGGCGGTAGTAGAGGTCCTGGTTGGACCAGCTTTTCTCGTTCTGGTAGCCGGCCTTCAGCGACAGGTTGTAGCCCGCGCCGAAGGTCCAGTCGGCGACGGCCGAGATGAAGTACTGGTCGCGATCGATGCCGCAGAGCAGGGGCCGCGCCGCCGCGCTCTCGCAGCCCGCCATCTCGGGAGAGACGTCGCCGAGCGTGCCGATCGGCCAGTACACCGGATTGGCCGTGGTGTTGAGGTTGGTCAGCGGGGTGCCGGCGGCCTTCCATTCGTCGACCTGCAAAGTGACGAAGGTCGGGGTGGAATCGCGCTGCTCCTCGTAGATGCCGAACAGCTTCAGCTTGAAGTTGTCGGTCGGCTTGAACAGCAGGGTGGCGGAGCCGAGCTTGGTCCGCTCTTCGCCGATACGCACCGTACGCGCGGGGCTGACGCGGCTCGCCAGCGCACCCATGGTCTTCCAGCGACCACCCAGCGACAGCCAGAGCTGGTCGGCGAGGATCGGCATGTCGATGACGCCCGCGATCTCGCGGTTGAGGTCGTTGGCGCCCTGGTTCTGGCTCATGAAGCCGCTGAGGCGGCCCTGGATGCGGTCCGGCGTCCGCTCGGCCAGGTGGTAGTTGATCGCGCCCGCGTAGGTCTGGCGCCCGAACTGGGTCGACTGCGGGCCGCGCAGGACCTCGACCCCGTCGATGTCGGGGAAGTCCAGCATCGATGCCGATCCGCCGAGGAAGACGCCGTCGAGGAAGACCGAGACCGACTGGAGCTGCTTGTTGATCGTGTTCGGCGCGAGGCCGCGGATCGCCAGGGTCGAGGCCGAGGCGCGGCCGCGCGAGGCTTCGAGCACGAGGCCGGGGACCATCGCGGTCAGG
>CALLNA010000119.1 GCA_938005655.1 uncultured Novosphingobium sp. | reverse complement strand
GATCGAGAACCAGTACTTGACGAGCACGATGCCGTAGCGGACCAGCATCCGCTCGAACTCGGGGACCGAGCGGAAGAACTCCTCGACCTCGTCCTCGGTGCAAAAGCCCATGACCCGCTCGACCCCGGCGCGGTTGTACCAGGAGCGGTCGAACAGGACGATCTCGCCCGCGCCCGGCAGGTGGGCGGCATAGCGCTGGAAGTACCACTGGCTGCGCTCGCGTTGGTTGGGTGCGGGCAGCGCGGCGACGCGGCAGACGCGCGGATTGAGCCGCTGGGTGATCCGCTTGATCGCCCCGCCCTTGCCCGCCGAACCGCGACCCTCGAAGATCACCCCGACCTTCAGCCCCTTGTGCACCCCCCCGTCCTGCACGCGGACCAGCTCGTGCCGGAGCCGGAACAGCTCGCGGAAATAGGTGCGGCGGGCAAGCTGCTCGCGCTCGGGATGGTCGGACAGGTCGGCGAACATCTCCTCGAGCCGGCTCTCGTCGATCTCCATCTCCAGCTCCTCGTCGAAGCTGTCGGCGATCTCGTCCTTGATCCGGTCCATGTCGAAGCCCGAATCGATTGGCGGCATGGTCATTGCGGAAGGGTCCTCGCTGCTGTCGTGACCGGGATTTGCAGCGCTTACGTGACACTACGTTGACAGGAGGGATTCTTCTCCCCTCTCGTCACCCTGAACTCGTTTCAGGGTCCATGGTGCAACATTGCCTACCAAGGACCCGTCGCAGGGCCTCGCTGTCCTCACCCCATGGATGCTGAAACAAGTTCAGCATGACGACGGGGTAGATGGATCGGCTACCTGTCCGTCTCCTCACCCGATCCGCTCGGCCCAGGCTACGCGGCGCCAGGGGCCGCCGTATTCGGTGCCGCCGAAGGGGAAGCAGGTGGTCAGCGCCAGCAGCGGCCGGGCCGGGTCGAGCGGATAGGCGAAGGCGTCCCAGCGCACCGTCTCGAACCGCACGACCCGATAGCGCTGCCGATCGCCGGTGACGAATTGCAGCGTCATCTCGTCCCCTTCGCGCAGGTCGCGGATGAAGCGGAAATGGGTGTCGCGGTGGGCGGCGAGCACGGTCACGGGGCTGGCGGCGCTCGCGGCCTTGAGCAGGGTCGGCCCCTGGGCGAGCTGCTCGTGGGAAGGCTCCCCGGCGAGGACGTATTCCTTCACACCCAGGCGGCCGACCGTGATTCGCGCGACCGGCCCCTGGGTCGGCAAGGCCAGTGCCGCGCGCGAAACCCGGCGGGATGGCGCGCCCGTCCGCTCCGCCCGATGTTCGATCAGGCGGTGCTCGGTCAGGCGCTGCTCGAACATCCGCTCCAGCGTCGCCTGGGCCAGCCTCGCCTTCACCGGCACGGCCACACCGCCCGTCACCGTGGCCATGCCGCCGAAGCACAGCGCCAGCGAGGCGACGGCGAGCAAGCCGCGCCCGCTCATGCCCGCCCCTCCCGGCCGCGCCGCCGCAGGGCCGCGCCGAGGCCGATCAGGCCCAGGGCCAGCAGGGCCAGGCCGCGCTGGATCGCACCGAGGAAGCCGGTGGCGGTCTGCGGCAGGTCCATCTGCTGCTCCGCCTCGGGCACCGGCGGGGCGCTCGCGGGCGGCGGCGGCGCATCGCGGCCGAGCAGGCCGTCGAAGTCCCAGCCCTTGGGGAGCAGCAGCGGCAGCTCCTCCCGGGTCAGCCGCGCGCCATCGGGCCGGGTCCGCGTCTCGTCGACCGCGACCAGGCTGGTCTGGGTGGTGACGAGGTCGTAGGCGAGGCCGAGCTGGGCGATCGCCTCGTCGGCCACGTCCTCCGCCATCTGGCCCGACCAGCGCTGCGCCTCGACGTCGGCGATGCGGCGATTGGCCCAGAGGCGCGCCACGGCGGGGCTGTCCGCCGCCTGGCCGAGGTCGACCGTCTGGCTCCACGGCTTGTCGCCGATCATGCCGCTAACCGTCAGCCTGCCCTCGATCCGCTCGCCCTTGCCCAGCAGGACCAGCGGCTCGCCCGCATAGAGGTCGGGCAGGCGCCGGGGCGTCAGGTCCAGCGCGGTCCCCGCAACCCGCACCGCCAGCTCGCGGACGGCGGGGGCCTTCAGCCGGTCGAGCAGCGCGGTCATCTTGGCCATGACCTCGGAACCCTCGCCGATGTTGGTATAGGTCCCGCGTCCGGCCTCGGCCATGCGGCGCATGAGGAAGTTGTTCGGG
>CALLNA010000118.1 GCA_938005655.1 uncultured Novosphingobium sp. | reverse complement strand
GCTCCTCCTCGCTGCCGCGCGCATAGGCGAGGATCACCGGCAGGGTCATCTTGCCGTCGCGGAAGTCATCGCCCTTGCCCTTGCCCATCTCGGCGCTTTCCGAATCGTAGTCGATCGCGTCGTCGACGAGCTGGAAGGCGATGCCGAGGTTGCGGCCATAGGCTTCGAGCGCCAGCTCCTCGGGCTCCGAGCGCTCGGCGACGACCGCGCCGATTCGCGTCGCGGCGGCGAACAGGGCGGCGGTCTTGGCGCCGATGATCGAGAGGTAGCGCTCCTCGCTGGTCTCGACCTGGCGCTGGGCGGTAAGCTGGTCGACCTCCCCTTCGGCGATCACCGCCGAGGCGCGGGAGAGTATCTTGAGCACCTTGAGGCTGCCGTCCTCGACCATCAGCTCGAAGGCGCGGGAGAACAGGAAATCGCCGACCAGCACGGTCGCCGGATTGCCGTAGACGATGTTCGCGGCGGCCTGGCCCCGGCGCATGTCGGAGCCGTCGACCACGTCGTCGTGCAGCAGGGTCGCGGTATGGATGAACTCCACCGCCGCGGCGAGCTTGTGGTGGCGCGAGCCCTGGTAGTCGCACAGCGCCGCCCCGGCGAGGGTCAGCATCGGCCGCATCCGCTTGCCGCCGCCCGCGATCAGGTGGCCGGCGAGCGCGGGGATCAGCGGGATCTCGCTCTGCATCCGGTCGAGGATCACCGCGTTGACGCTGTTCATCGCATTGGCGGTCAGCGCCAGCATCGGGCTGAGCGAAGGCTCGGTCGCGCGCGGGCGCAGCGGGATCACGTCGGCAGACATCGCCGCGCCATCGCCCGCCATTGCGCGAAACGCAAGTGCAAAGCCGACAATGGCGCTTGGCGATTCGTCATGCTAGCGCGGCGGCGATGACCGAGAGCACCTCCTTTACCGCCGGCGCGCCGGATGCCGTCTCCGATGCCGTCCCCAATGCTGTCCTCGCCAGCTACCGCGCCAGCATCGACAATATCGACGCCGCGCTGATCCATATCCTGGCCGAGCGCTTCCGCATCACCAAGGCGGTCGGCGCCTACAAGGCCGAGCACGCCCTGCCCGCCTCCGACCCGGCGCGCGAGGAGCGGCAGATCGCCCGGCTGCGCAAGCTCTCGCTCGACGCCCAGCTCGATCCCGAGTTCTCGGAGAAGTTCCTGCGCTTCATCATCGAGGAGGTGATCCGCCACCACGAGCAGGCCAAGGCCGGCTGACGGACGCCCTCCCCGTGGACCTGGAGATCGCGATCGAGGCCGCCTGGCCCCCGACTTCCGACTGGGCCGACCTGGCCGAGCGCGCCGCCGAGGCGGCCGCGGCGGTCGCCCCGGAACTGGCCAATCCGCGCCTGTCCGCCAGCCTGCTCCTCGCCGACGATCCGCCAGTGGCGGGCGAAGGACAGGCCGACCAACGTGCTCTCCTTCCCGATGCTGGAACGCGCGGACCTGCTCGCCCTGGCGGCGGACGGCCCGCCCGAGCTGCTCGGCGATATCGCCCTGGCGCTGGAGACCTGCGCCCGCGAGGCCGCGGAAAAAGGGCTGCCGCTGGCCGATCACGCCGCCCATCTCCTCGTCCACGGCCTGCTCCACCTCGCCGGGCACGACCACGAGACCTCGCCGCAGGAGGCCGCCGCGATGGAGGCGCTGGAGATAAAGGCGCTTGCCCTCCTGGGCATCGCTGACCCATATGACGATGCCGGGGAAATCTAGGAGCAAGGCAAGATCATGGCCGAGGTTGGCCGACACGGCGAATCCGGAGATCCGGACAGTTGGCGTTCGCTTTGGCGGGCGGTCCGCAGGTTCTTCGACGGCGATAGCGACCAGTCGCTGCGCGCCCAGATCGAGGAAGTCATCGACGAGCACGAGGGGGACGGCCACCGCGCTGCGGGCGACCTGCTGCCGATCGAGCGGCAGATGCTCCGCAATCTCCTCCATTTCAGCGAGCACGACGCCGACGACGTGGCGATCCCGCGCAGCGAGATCGTCGCCATCCCCTCGACCGCGACCTGGGCCGAGGTGGTCGAGGCCTTCGCCGAGCACGGCCACAGCCGCATCCCGGTCTATCGCGACACGCTCGACGAGATCATCGGGATGATGCTGATCAAGGACGTCTTCCCCTTCCTCGCCGGCAAGCAGGAACCGCCCAGGAACTGGAAGGGCCTGATGCGCCAGCCGCTGTTCGTGCCCCAGGCGCGCGGCGCGCTCGACGTGCTGGCCGACATGCGCGCCAGCCGCACCCACCTCGCCGTGGTGGTCGACGAATATTCGGGCACCGACGGGATCATCACGATCGAGGACCTGGTCGAGGAGATCGTCGGCGAGATCGAGGACGAGCACGACGACACCCCGCCCGAGCTGATCGTGCCGCTGGACGGCGGGCTGTGGGAAGCCGACGCGCGAGCCGAGCTGGAGGAGGTCGGGGAAAAGGTCGACCCCCGGCTTGCCGACTTCGATGAATCGGTCGACACTCTGGGCGGCCTGGCCTTCATGCTGGCCGGCCAGGTGCCGCAGGTGGGGGCGATAGTCCCGCATCCCACCGGCTGGCGAATCGAGGTTATCCAGGGGAATGAGCGCCATGTGACGCGCCTTCGGCTGCACCCTCCCCAGCAGCCCGAGGCGCCGGAAGACTGACGGATTCGAACTTTGGTCACGACACGCAGACTCCCTCCCCTGCGCGCCCTGGAAGCATTCGTGCGCATCGTCCGCCTCGGCTCGGCCAAGGCGGCGGCGGGCGAGCTGGGCCTGAGCCCCTCGGCCCTGTCGCGCCGGGTCGGGGCGCTGGAGGACTTCGTCGGCAAGCGGCTGTTCACCCGCCAGCACCAGGCGATGAAGCTGACCGACGAGGGCCAGGCGTTCTACGCCGCGGTCTCGCCCAAGCTGGAGGAGCTGGCCGAGGCGGTCGAATCGCAGATGGAGAGCAGCCAGGTCTGGCGCCTGCACCTCGGCGTACCCTCGCTGTTCGGCGGCCAGCGGCTGTTCCCGCGGTTGCCCGAGCTGCGCAAGCTCCACCCGCGCCTGCATATCGACATCGACACCAGCCCGAACCTGGAGGCGCGCGTCGGCGATTCGCTCGATGCCGCGATCATCCTGGCGGAGGAGCCCGACCCGGCGCTCTACTCGGTGCGGCTCGACCACAACCGGGTCTATGCAATCACCTCGCGCGCGCTCGCCAACGAGATCGGGCCGAAACCCGACGTGGCCAGGCTGGCGAAGCAGACCTTCCTGATCCACCACGACCTGCCCGACAGCTTCAAGGCGTGGAAGGCGGCGCTCGGCCTCGACGGGCTGGAGCCGGCGGCGATCGACCACTTCGATTCGGGGCAGTTGATCCTGGAGGCCGCCGCCCAGGGCCTGGGCATCGCGATCATGCACGACGACCACTTCGTCCGCGCCCACGACGACCGCCTGGCGCAGCTCTTCGACATCGATATCGAGAGCCCCTATTCCTACTGGTTCGTCTGCCGTCCACGCGACCTGGAAAGCCGCCCGGTGCGGATCTTCCACGACTGGATGATCAAGGCGGGGCTGTAGGGCGGGGCCGACGCGGGCTCCGTCTCCCCATCGTCATGCTGAACTTGTTTCAGCATCCATCGGGCCTGTCATCCGTACCTTGCGAGGCAAGGAAGCGGCGCAGTTACGCTATACTCCATTGCACAGCGCGTGAGGAGAAATGGATCCTGAAACAAGTTCAGGATGACGGTAGAAAAAGGGCGGTGTTACCCGCCCCTTTGAAACTCACGCCTCGGTGATCGTCGCCTTCTGGATCATGCCCGGCTGGGCCGGCGGCTCGCCCTTGGGCAGGGCGTCGACGTTTTCCATGCCTTCGACCACCTTGCCCCAGACGGTGTACTGCTTGTCGAGGAAGGTCGCGTCGTCGAAGCAGATGAAGAACTGGCTGTTGGCCGAGTGCGGATAGCTGGTGCGGGCCATCGAGCAGACGCCGCGGACGTGCGGCTCGGCGTTGAACTCGGCCTGGAGGTCGGGCTTGTCGGAGCCGCCCATGCCGGTGCCCTGGGGGCAGCCGCCCTGGGCCATGAAGCCCGGGATCACGCGGTGGAACTTGACGCCGTCGTAGAAGCCTTCGCCGACCAGCTCCTTGATCCGCGCGACGTGGCCCGGGGCGAGATCGGGGCGCAGCTCGATCTTCACGTCGCCGGTGTCGAGGCTGAGGTTGAGGTATTCGGCCATGGGGGGATTCTCCTGCGGTTTCGCGCCGATATAGGCCGCGATCGGATAATGTCACGCGCTCCCCGCCGGCGGGAGCCATTGGCCGGTTGCTTTTGGCGTTCGCCCGCCTAGACCGGGGCGCGATGAATTCCGAAACGCTCGACGATCCCGTGCCGGCCCCCGAGGCCCTTCCCGCGGCCGAGGAAGCGCGCGAGCACGAGAGCCTCGACAAGGACAACCGGCTGAAGCCCGACTTCGTCCGCAAGGTGCGCGAGGCGCTCGACGCGGGCGAGGCGGACACGGTCTATGCGCTGGTCGAGCCGCTCCACCCCGCAGACGTCGCCGACCTGTTCGAGCTGATGGACCACGACGAGCGCCTGGCGCTCGCCGCGGCGATCACCGACCTGATGGGCTCGGAGGTCTTCGCCGAGCTGAACGACCACGTCCGCGAGCTGCTGGTCGAGGAGCTGCCGGCCGAGGCCGTCGCCGAGATCGCCGAGCAGCTCGAGACCGACGACGCCGTCGCGATGATCGAGGACCTCGACGAGGACGACCAGCAGGCCGTCCTCGCCGAGATGGAGCCCGAGGACCGCGCCGCGATCGAAAGCGCGCTGGCCTATCCCGAGAAAAGCGCCGGCCGCCTGATGAGCCGCGATTTCGTCGCCGTGCCCGAGCATATGCGGGTCGGCGACCTGATCGACTACCTGCGCGAGGGCAAGCGGCTCGCCACCGAGTTCTGGGAAGTCTTCATCGTCGACGCGCGCCACCGCCCGGTCGGCACCTGCCTGCTCTCGTGGATCCTGCGCGCCCCGCGCCAGGTCGCCCTGACCGACGTGATGAAGCGCGACCAGACGCTGATCCCGGTGACGATGGACCAGGAAGAGGTCGCCCTACGCTTCCAGAAATACGCGCTGATCTCCGCCGCGGTGGTCGACGAGGCCGGGCGGCTGGTCGGCCAGATCACCGTCGACGACGTGGTCCACATCATCCAGGAGGAGGCCGGCGAGGACGTCCTGCTGCTCTCCGGCGCGGGCGACGGCGACATCAACGAGCCGATCGCCCTGACCATCCGCACCCGCCTGACCTGGCTGGTGGTCAACCTGGCGACGGCCATGGTCGCGGCGAGCGTGGTCGGCCTGTTCCAGGGCGCGATCGCCCGCTTCGCCCTGCTCGCGGTGCTGATGCCGATCGTCTCGGGCATGGGCGGCAACGCCGGGACCCAGACCCTGGCAGTGGTCGTCCGCGCCCTCGCCACCAACCAGCTCACCGACTCCAACACCTGGCGGATGATCCTGCGCGAGCTGTCCATCGCCCTCGCCAACGGCTTCGCCCTGGGCGTGCTGATCGGGACGGGGGTGACGATCGTCTTCGGCAATCCGCTGCTCGGCGTGGTAATCGCCTCGGCCATGGTCATCAACAACCTGGTCGCGGGCCTCGCCGGCATCCTCGTGCCGGTGACGCTCCACCGGCTGCGGATCGATCCGGCGGTCTCCTCGGCGGTCTTCGTGACCATGGCGACCGACGTCATGGGCTTCTTCTCGTTCCTGGGCCTTGCAGTCCTGAGCGGGCTCGCCAGGTAGGGATCATGCCCCTGCACATGACCAAGATCGCCCACGGCGCCGAAAGCGTGGCGGACCTGCGCGAATGGCTGGAGAGCCATGCCGAGGTCGCGCTGATGACCACCCGCTACCTGCCGACGCGCCACGCCGAGATGGCGGGCGGCTCGCTCTACTGGATCCACGCCCACGCGATCATCGGCCGCTCCCCGCTGATCGGCTTCGCCCCGCGCGAGGACGGGCGGCAATGGATCAGGCTGGAGCCGCGTCTGATCCTGGTCCACCCCGTGCCCAAGCGCGCCCACCAGGGCTGGCGCTACCTCAAGCCCGAGGACGCCCCGCCCGACCTCGACGGCGCCGACCTGGACGACGTGCTGCCGGGCAAGCTGGTCAGCGAGCTGGCGAAGCTGGGGCTGGTCTGAATCACGCCATCGTCGCGAACTGCCGCGGGGTCATGCCGAACTGCCGCCTGAACGCCGCGATGAAGGCGCTGGTGCTGTCGTAGCCGCAATCGAGCGCGGCGGCGGTCACGCTGGAACCGCGCGACAGGACGGCGGTCGAGGCGATCAGCCGCGCCTTCTGGCGCCAGAGATCCACGGTCATGCCGGTCTCGGCCAGGAAGCGGCGCTGGATCGTGCGGATCGAGGCGCCGGCCATCGCGGCGAGCCGCGGGAGATCGGCCGGATCGGCCGGGTGGTCCTGGAGATGATCGGCGAGCCGCCGGGCGCGCGGATCGCTGGGCAACGGCAGCCGCAGGTCGATCGGCTCGGCCGCCTCGATCAGGTCGACCAGGACCCCGGCCAGCCGATCCTGGCTCGGCACGCCGGGATCGAGCATTTCGAGCGACAGGACATGCAGGATGAGTTCGCCCAGGAGCGGACCGACCTCCAGCGCGCCGATCCCCCGCGACACGCCCCGCGCCCGTTCCGCCGCCACGTAGAGCGTACGAAAGGCGACTTCGCCGCGAACGCTGAATTCGTGCTCCACTCCGGCCGGTATCCAGATCGCCCGGGTCGGCGGTGCGAGCCAGACCTGGCCGGCGGCCAGCACGCGCAGCATCCCGCTGCGGGCATGGATCAATTGCGCCCAGTCATGGCGATGCCAGCCGACGCGATAGCTGTCGCGGTAGGTCAGGGAAAGCGAGCGGACATCCTGCGGATCGGCCCGCCCCGCCGTCATGTCCAGTAGCCCTCGGCATATTGGGCGATCCCGCAGAGATTGCCTTCAGGGTCCTCGAAATAGCCGATCTCGCCGACCCCGTCGATGCGATAGGGCCGTAGCAGAACTCGTCCGCCCTGCGCCTCGACCGCGGCCAGCGCGGCGGTGATGTCGTCGACGCCGAAGGTCGGCACGAAGGCATGGGGGCGCTTGCCGCCCCAATCCTGGCGCTCCTGCAGCGCCCCGATCAGGCCTTCACCGGCATCGCGGGTCTGGAAGTAGCCCGGCGGCCCCCAAGGGGCGAAGTTCCAGCCGAACACCGTGCCGTAGAACGCCCGCGCCCGGCCAGTATCATCGGCATTGATCGCAAAGTGCCTGAATCTCGCTGGCATGATCCTCTCCCTTGTTGGTGCAGGGATCATGCCCCGATCGGGATCGGCACGCTAACGCTATAACGCCGATTTATATCGCAATCGCGTCAGCCTTGCTCCAGCCACCAGCGCATCAGGTGATAGGCGATCGCTCGCGGACCCGGCGCGTTGAAGGCTTCGCCGCGTTCGCCGCGGTCGGTGGCGGCGACGGCTTCGGCGACCTCGGCGCGGGTGAACCAGCGGGCGTCCTCCAGCTCGGTCCGGTCGATCGTCAGCGCTCGGCCGTCGGCCTGGACGTGGCAGCCGATCATCAGGTTGGAGGGATAGGGCCAGGGCTGGCTGGCGATGTAGGTCAGGTCGCGCACCCGCACCCCGGCCTCCTCCAGCACCTCGCGGGCGACGGCCTCCTCGATCGTCTCGCCCGGCTCGACGAAGCCGGCCAGCGCCGAATAGTTGCCCGCCGGAAAGCGCGGCTGGCGGCCGAGCAGCAGGTCGCCGCCGTGCTCGACCAGCATGATCGTCACCGGATCGACGCGGGGGAAGTGCTCGGTGCGGCAGGTGTCGCGCGTGCAATTGCGCTGCCAGCCGCCCTTGGCGGGCAGGGGCGCGGCCCCGCAGGCC
>CALLNA010000117.1 GCA_938005655.1 uncultured Novosphingobium sp. | reverse complement strand
CCGGGGTCCCGCTTTCCTTTTTCCGACGTTGCGCACGAAGAAGCGGGGCCCCGGATCAAGTCCGGGCGACGAGATTCTTGGGTGGCCTTCCGCTTACCACCCATCCCGGTCATTCGGCCGCCGGTTGGCAAACGACAGAATCGCCTCTTCAGAGGAGGGGATTTTACAGCGGCTGCGCGATCAGGCTCAGGCCGTTGGCGGTGAAATCCACCGCGGACAGGCTCTCCGCCAGGCCGCAGCCGCCGGGGCCGATCGCCTCGCCGCCGATGCGCGCCTCGCCTTCGAGCGGGATCACCAGCAGGGCGCCGTTCGCATAGCGCGCGCGCACCGCCACTTCGGGCGCGCCGGCCACGCGGTCGAGACGGAAATGGGGGCCTTCGACGAGCCGGGCATTGCCCCGCTCGGCCAGATGGCAGTGCAGCGAAGACGGATAGGGCTCGCCCCTGGCCACCGCCATGCCCTCGTCGAGGTGCAGCTCGCGCGGGCGGCCGTAGTCGTAGAGGCGATAGGTGATGTCGCTGTTCTGCTGGACCTCGATCAGGCTGATCCCCGCGCCGATGGCGTGGACCGTGTTGGCCGGGATGTAGAAGAAATCCCCGCGCGCGACCGGGTGCCAGGTCATCAGATGCTCGATCGAGCCGTCGAGCGCGGCGGCGCGCATCGCCTCGGCCTCGACGTGGGCGTTGAAGCCGATCCCGAGCCTGGCGTCCGGCTCGGCGTCGATCACCAGCCAGCACTCCTCCTTGCCCTGCCTGCCCAGCCCCCTGGCCTCGGTCTGCTCGTCCGAGGGATGGACCTGGACCGAGAGGTTCTCGCTGGTGAAGATGTATTTGACCAGAAGCTGCGTCAGGGCCGGAGGCGGCTCGAACCAGACCTCGCCGATCTTCTCCCGCTCGGTCTTGCAGAACGGGGCGGGGAGCGTCTCGCGCCCCCAGGGCTTGGCGACCTCACGGATAGGCAGGCTGGCGCTCACTGGTTCACCGCGCCTCCGAGCTTGCCGACCTTCTGCGCGCCCGCGGCGCTCGTCACCAGAATCTCGTCGCCGTCGACCATGCCGATCACGTCCTCCAGCCCGATCACCGAGACGCGCGGCCCGTCGCTCTCGACCAGGACGTTGCGGCAATCGACCAGTTCGGCCTTGCCGCTGACCGCGTTGCCGGCCCCGTCGCGCGGGCGGGCGGCGTGGAGCGCCTGCCAGTTGCCGATGTCGGACCAGCCCATGTCGGCCGGGACCATGGCCGCGCGGGCCGTGTTCTCCATCACCGCATAGTCGACGCTCTCGCTCTCGACCTCGGCGAAGGCAGCCGGATCGGGGTGGAAGCGGTGGCCGTCCTCGCGACCGCCGGCGACCGCGCGCGCGACCGCCTCGGCCAGGCGGGGCCGGTGCTCCCTCAGCTCGTCGAGGAAGGTGCCGACGCGGAAGGCGAAGATCCCGCCGTTCCAGGCATAACCGCCCTCGGCCAGGAACTGCTCGGCGCGGGCGAGGTCGGGCTTCTCGATGAACTGGGCGACCTTGAAGCCCCCCAATTCACCATTGGCGCCGCCAACACCATCGCCCCGGCGCAGGTAGCCGAAGCCGGTCTCGGGCGACTTGGCCTCGATCCCGAAGGAGACCAGCCAGCCCTCAGCGGCGAGCGCCGCGGCCGAGCGGGCGGCGGCGCCGAACGCCTCGCAATCGGCGATGTGGTGATCGCTGGGGCAGACCAGCATGATCTCGTCCTCGGGCAGGCGCAGGGCGGCGAGCGCGATGGCCGCGGCGGTGTTCTTCGCCGCGGGCTCGACGATCACCCGCGCGCCGGGCAGGCCGCAGAGCTGCGCCTCGACGTGGGCGAGGTGGGCCTGGCCCGTGACCACCACGGCCGGGTCGAAATGGGCCGCTTCCCTGCACCGCAGCAGCGCCTGCTCGAACAGGGTCTCCTCGCCCACCAGCGGCAGGAACGGCTTGGGCTTGCTCGCCCGGCTGCGCGGCCAAAGGCGGGTGCCGCTGCCGCCGCAGAGGATGACCGGCGTGATTCTCGTCATGCGATCAGTTCGTCCCGTTATGCGCAACCCCGGCCGCCCTCTCGGGCAGGGCCTTCGCTACGTCAACCGCGGTGGCCGCCACCAGTTCCTCGACGCCCTGGCGGGTGGGGTGGATATGGTCGGCCTGGCGGAGCTCGGGCTTGTCGATCACCGCCTGGAGGAAGAACGGGATCAGCGCCGCGCGGTGCTTGCGGGCGAGCGCCGGGTAGATCGGATCGAACTGGCCCGCATAGTCCCGGCCGAGGTTGGGTGCGGCGAGCATCCCGAGCAGCAGGGCCTTGATCCCGCGCTTGTCCAGCTCGCCCAGGATCGCATCGAGGTTGGCCCGGGTCTCGCTCGCCGGAATGCCGCGCAACATGTCGTTGCCGCCCAGGCTGATGACGACGAGGTCGGGCCTGGCCGGCTGGTTGTCGAGCGTGAAGGCGAGCCGCTGGAGCCCGGCGGCGGTGGTGTCGCCGGACACGCCAGCATTGGCGATCCGGGCATTGATCCCCTTGGCGCGCAGGGCGGCCTCCAGCTTCTCGGGGTAGCCCTCGCCCGGCTTGAGGCCGTAACCCGCGAACAGGCTGTCCCCGAAGGCCAGAATCCGGCGCTCCTCGCCAACCAAGGGGATGTCGGGCGGAGCCTCGGCGCTGTCGGCGGCCGTGGTGGCGGCGGAGGTGCTGGGGGCGGCGTCGGGCGCATTGCCCTCCCCGCCGCAGCCCGCCAGCAACAGCAGGCCGGCCAGCGCGACTCCGTACAATTTCATACACCTGTCTCCTTGCCCGGGGCTCCCTAGCTATGCCATCCCGGCGCCGTGACAAGCCCCCCGGATGCGCCGCCGCCGGCAATCGCCGCGCGAGACCTCACCCTGACCCTCGGCACCGGCAGCGCCGCCGTGGAAATCCTCAAGGGCATCGACCTGCTCGTGCCCCAGGGCCAGACGCTCGCCCTGCTCGGCCCCTCGGGCTCGGGCAAGAGCTCGCTGATGGCGGTGCTCTCGGGGCTGGAGCGGGCCAGCGGCGGGGCGCTGAGCGTGGCGGGGCAGGACTTCACCGCCCTGGGCGAGGACGACCTCGCCCGCGCCCGCCGGGGGCGGATCGGGATCGTCCTTCAGGCCTTCCACCTCCTGCCGACGATGACCGCGCTGGAGAACGTCGCGACCCCGCTGGAACTGGCCGGGATCACCGACCCGCTCGGCTGCGCCCGCGACGAGCTGGCCGCGGTCGGCCTCGGCCATCGGCTCGACCACTATCCGGCGCAACTTTCCGGCGGCGAGCAGCAGCGCGTCGCCATCGCCCGCGCCATCGCCCCGCGCCCCTCGCTGATCTTCGCCGACGAGCCCACCGGCAACCTCGACGGGGCGACCGGGCACGACATCATCGACCTCCTCTTCGCCCGCCGCGCCCAGACCGACGCGACCCTGGTGATAATCACCCACGACGTCGAGCTGGCCCGGCGCTGCGAGCGCGTGGTGACGCTGGCCGACGGGCGGATCGCGAACGACACCGCGGCGTGAGCGGCGCGGCCTCCTCGCCGATCTCCTGGTCCGTCGCCTGGCGGATAGCACGGCGCGACCTCTCGGCGCGGTTCCGCGGCCTGCGGCTGCTGCTCGTCTGCCTATTCCTCGGCGTCGGCGCGCTGGCGGCGATCGGCACGCTGACCGGCACGATCGAGCGCGAGCTGGCGACGCGCGGCCGCGCGATCCTCGGCGGCGACATCGAGCTGGCCGTCTGGCAGCGCGGCCTTGCCGAGAGCGAGCGCGCCGCCCTGGCGAAGCTCGGCACGGTCTCCGAAGGCACCCGGCTCCAGGCCATGGCCAGCGCCGGCGAGGCGACCGCGCCGGTCGAGCTGAAGGCCGTCGACGCCAGATGGCCGATGGTCGGCCGCCTGCGCCTCCAGGACGGGCGCGAGGTCGGCGCTCCCGCCGCGGGCACGGCCTGGATCGCCGAGGGCGCGGCGGAGCGGCTGGGGGTCAGGCCCGGCGCCGCGATCACCATCGGCGGCCAGGCGCTGCGGGTCGGCGGGATCATCGCCGACGAGCCCGACCGCCTCGGCGAAGGCTTCGCCCTCGGTCCCACGGTGATCGTGGCGCAGGAGCTGCCGGCACGCGCCGGGCTGCTCGCGCCGGGGGCGATGTACCGCTCCAAGGTGCGCGTCGCCCTGTCCGGCGGGCGCGATCCGGCCGCCACGGTCGACGCCCTGCAAAAACGCTTCCCCGACGCCGGCTTCCAGTTCCGCACCCGCGACAATGCCGCACCGGGCGCGGACCGCTTCGTCAAGCAGATGGGCGAGTTCCTGACCCTCGTCGGTCTCGCCGCGCTGACCATCGCCGGGATCGGGATCGGCGGCGGGGTCTCCTCCTATCTCGAGGCGCGCCGCACGGGCATCGCCACGCTCAAGGTGCTGGGCGCGGCGAGCGGGGACATCGCCCGCATCTACCTGCTCCAGATCGTCGCGGCGGGTATAGTCGGCAGCCTGGCCGGCCTGGTCGCGGGCGTGGCGGTGACGCCGCTGCTGGCGCGGGCGCTGGGCGGGCTGCTGCCGGTCTCGACCGGCTTCGTCCTCGCGCCCACCGCCCTCGCCCGCGCCGCCGCCTACGGCCTCCTCGTCGCGCTGGTCTTCGCCGCGCCGCCGCTGCTGCGGGCGCGGGACTATCCGGCGATGGCGCTGATGCGCGCGCGGATCGCCCCGCTCGCCGCCGCGAGCCGGGCCGCCGCACTGCCCGTGGGCCTCGGTATCGGAGCGATCGTCCTGCTCTCGCTGGCGAGCGCGACGCGGCTCGCGACGACCGCCCTGTTCCTCGTGGGAGCGGCGGGAGTATTGCTGCTGCTGTTCGGCCTCGGCTGGGCGATCCGCCGCCTCGCCGCGCGCCTGCCCCGCCTGCGAGATCCGCTGCTGCGCGCGGCGCTGGGCAACCTCCACCGTCCCGGCGCGCAGACCGGGGCGCTGGTGACGGCGCTGGGCTTCGGGCTCTCCGCCTTCGTCCTGCTGGCGGCGGTGCAGACCAGCCTCGACGCCAATATCATGGCCCGGGTGCCGAACCGCGCGCCGGACTATTTCGTGCTCGACATCCCCAAGGCCCGCGTCGGCGAGTTCGAGGCGGCGGTCCATTCGCTCGCCCCGCAGGCCAAAATCCGCGCGATCCCCGCCCTGCGCGGGGCGATCCTCGCTTACGGCCCGGCCGGGCGCATGACCCGCACCGCCGCCCTCAAGGACCTGCCCGAGGGCGCCTGGGCCCTGCGCGGCGAGCGCGGGCTGACCTATGCCGACGCCGTGCCCGAGGGGAACAGCCTGACCGCGGGCGCCTGGTGGCCGCAGGGCTATGCCGGGCCGCCGCTGGTCTCGATCGACGAGCGGCTGGCCCAGGCGGTCGGCCTCAAGGTGGGCGACATGCTGACCATCGGCGTGCTCGGGGTCGAGCGCACCGCGCGGATCGCCTCGCTCCGCCGGATCGACTGGGACAGCCTGGGGTTCAACTACGTGCTGGTCTTCTCGCCCAACACGCTGGAGGACGCGCCCCACAACTTCGCCGCCACGGTCGACCTGCCGCCGGGCGCGGCGAAGACCGACCTGCTGCGCCGCCTGGTCCGGGCATTTCCCTCCAGCTCGGTCATCGAGACCGGCGGCCTGCTGCGCGACGCCCGCGCCCTGCTCACCCAGATGAGCCTCGCGATCCTCGCCGCCGCCTCGGTCACGGTGCTGGCCGGGGTCGCCGTCCTGCTCGGCGCGATCGCCGCAGCGCGGGCCAGCCGGCTCTACGACAACGTGATCCTGCGGGTCCTCGGCGCGAGCCGCCGCCAGCTCCTGCTGCTGCAACTGGCCGAATACGGCGCGCTGGCGGCGATCCTCGCGCTCGTCGCGCTGGCGCTCGGCACGGGCATCGCCTGGGGCATCGTCACCCGGTTGTTCGAATTCGACTGGCTGCCCCACTGGCCGACCGTGCTCGGCGTGCTGGCGGCGGGCCTGGGACTGGTCCTCGCCTTCGCCCTCGCCGGCTCGCTACCGCTGCTGCGGGCGAAGCCGGCGCAGGCCCTGCGCGAATTGTGAGAGTTACTCGAAGACGGCGGCGCTTGACCGGACCAGCTCGGGCGAGCGCGCCTTGTAGACCAGGGTTCCCGCCATCATGTCGTGGAGGCCCTGCTTGCGCTCGGTCCAGCCGACCATCAGGAAGCCGATCCCGAGGATGATCGAGGAAACGATCTTCCCGAAGTAGCGCCCCGTAGCCCGGCCGAAGCCGATCCGCTCGCCGTGCTCGTCGGTGACGACGAGCCCCATCGCGATCTTGCCGACCGTGGCCTGCCGCGGCGAGCTTTCCATCAACGCGAAGTAGAGCCAGTTGAATACCATGGCCAGGAGCGAAGCGCCGCCTTGCAGCGCCGTCATGGCCTGCGCCCCGCCCGGCCCCCAGGTGGCCGTTCCCACGGCGCCGAGGCCCAGGACGAGGCTGATCACGAAGGTAGCGACGTAAAGCAGGATCGCGTCGATGATATAGGCCATGACCCTGACCCAGAATCCCCCGTACGGTTGCATGAATCACCCCTCTCAAGCCCTTGCCGGCACCTTGGCCGTCAGGCCCAAGCCATCACAAAACGCCTGCTCCGGCAAACAAAAAGGGGATCATGTCGTTTGCAAATCGGACCGAGCGGAGGTTCCCACTCGTTTCGTCACCCCGGACTTGATCCGGGGCCCCGCTTCTTCCTGCGCGACGCCGGAGAAAAGCAAAGCGGAACCCCGGATCAAGTCCGGGGTGACGAGATTCGTAGGTGGCCTTCCGCTTCCTACCCCATCCCGATCATTCGGCCGCCGGGTCGGCAAACGACATGATCGCCAACAAAAAAGGGGGCGCGCGGCCCCCTTTTTCGTTGTCCTCGGCGCGCCGCCCTACCAGCGGAAGCGCACCGCCCCGCCCCAGGTCAGCGGCTGGTTGAGATAGCCGGAGACCGAGCCAGGCTGGGCCGGCGAGTCGAAGATCGTGATCAGGTAGCGGTTGTTGAGCAGGTTGCGGCCCCACAGCGTGAATTCGAGGCCGTTGTGCATCGCATAGGTGATCGAGGCGTTCAGCTCGTTGACCTCGCGCCGGAAGTCGCGCGCGGCGGCGAGGCCGGCCTGGTAGCCGGCCGTCGTCGGCTGGCCGGTCAGCGGATCCTTGGTGATGAAGCCGGGCAGGCCGTCGAGGATCTGGACCGGCGATTCATAGTGGAAGTCGGCATGGAGGATCAGGCGGTCGCTGTTGGCCAGCTCGTGGTTCCAGTCGCCGCTGAAGGTCGCGGAGATCGAGGGGATGCCGGCCGGGCGCATGCCCGAGGCATTGCCGAACGGCGAGGAGACGTAGCTGTCGTACTTGGGATCGAGATAGGTCAGCGCCAGCCCGATCGTCGTTTCCCGGGTCGGGTGGACGGCGCCGTCGAACTCGATGCCGAAGGTCGACTGCTTGCCGGCGTTGCCGAGGTAGAAGCCGATGCCGGTGAAGATGTTGGACTGGAAGTCGCGGATGATCTGCTTGAACACCGCGACGTTGGCCGAGGCGACGCCCCAGTTGGCCTTGATCCCGAACTCATAGACGGTCGACTTCTCGGGCAGGGCGAAGCGGCTGCCGGAGACGAGGTTGGGCAGCATCAGGCCGGCGTTGTTGATCCGCACCAGGTCGGCCGCGGTCGGCCGGCTGTCGCGCCCGAGGTTGATCGAGCTGGCCTTGAAGCCCGTGGCGTAGCTGGCATAGACGTTGATGTGGTCGTTCGCCTCATAGGCGATGCGCGCGGTGTAGGAGACGTTGCCGTCGCTGGTCGTGCCGGGCTCGATCGCGTTGGGCACGTTGAGGAACGGCGGGAAGATCTGCAACGAGCGCAGCGGGCTGAGCGGGTTGGCGACCGTGGGCTGGGTCGCGAGCGTGCCCGCCGTGGTCACGAAGCCGGCATAGGTCGCCGCCGTCGCCGGATTGGTGGCGAAGGCGGTGATAGCCGCCAGGTTGGTCGGATCGACCCCCGCATTGCGCAGGAAGCCGGCCAGCAGCAACTGGTTGCGCAGCGGCGCCAGGGCCGGCGCGTTGAAGTCGACCTGCGAGAAGACGTCGGTCGACCGGACGTCGGTCGTGAAGTTCTTGCTGTCGTGGGTGTAGTTGATCCCGCCGGTCAGCGTCAGCCGGTCCGTGACCTTGAAGTCGAGTTGGCCGAAGACCGAGATCGCCTCGTTGTCGAGCCGGTAGTGCTCGGTCAGGCCCGTTCCCTGCGCGAAGAACGAGCCGGTGGGCGCGCCCAGGGTCGATTCCAGCGGGATCGGCACGGGCCCGGCCCCGTAGAGGCTCAGGGCCCCGCCCGAGACGCCGCGGATCAGCCGGTCGAAATAGCCGCGCGCGTCGGAGCCCCACTGGAGGACGTTGTCCTGGCGGATCTTCTCGTTGAAGTAGTAGCCGCCGAGCAGGACGTGGACCTTGTCCGCGAAATCGGCCGACAGGCGCAGCTCCTGGGTGAAGGTGCTGACCCGTAGGTCCTCGTCGTGGCGGCCGAGGATGTCGGCGCTGGTAAAGTCCGAATCCTGCGAGGTGATCCCGCGGTTCTTGCGCCAGGCCGTGATCGAGGTCAGCTTGACCGGGCCCAGCTCGTAGTCGATCTGGCCGGAGATGCCGTAGTTCTCGATGCGGTTGGTCGAATCGAAATTGTTGTAGACCACGTCGCCGAAGGGGTTCGAGGCCGAGTTGACGCTCTTGCCCAGGCCGCCCAGCGCGACGGGCGCGGTGATGATCGTGGTCGGCGAGCCGGCACGGATGTTGACCACCCCGCAGCAGTTCTCGTCGATCTTGCCGTAGTCGCCGATGATCCGGATCTTGAGCTGGTCGGTCGGCTCGAACAACAGCTGGCCGCGCACGAACCAGCGGTTGCGCTCGTTCTCGCGGTTGCCGGTGCCGAGGTCGCGGACGAAGCCGTCGCGCTTGTTGTAGCCGGCCGAGATGCTCGCGGCGAGGGTATCGGTGATCGGGCCGGTGACGGTGCCCTTGAGC
>CALLNA010000116.1 GCA_938005655.1 uncultured Novosphingobium sp. | reverse complement strand
CGTCTCCTCGGGCACGCTGGAGGTCCACGCGGTCGAGGAGGTCATGGACAACGCGATGAAGACCCATTTCCACGAGATGGCCGAGCCGCAGCACGCGCTTCAGAACCTCGCCGACGCGCTGCCCGCGCTCGGCATCGTCGCGGCCGTGCTCGGCGTGGTGAAGACCATGGGCTCGATCGACAAGCCGCCGAGCATCCTCGGCGGGATGATCGGTTCTGCGCTGGTCGGCACCTTCATGGGCGTGCTGCTCGCCTACGGCATCGTCGCGCCGCTCGCCGGCCGGCTGAAGCAGGTCAACGATCAGGACGAGCAAATCTTCCACGCGGTCAAGCAGGTCGTCATCGCCTCGCTCCACGGCTGGCCGCAGCCGCTGGTGGTCGAGAGCGCGCGCTCGGGCCTGGGCCACTCCTTCCGTCCGGGGCTCTCCGAGCTGCTCGACGCGCTGCGGGGCCGCTAAGCCATGGCCAGCGCAGCCCGAGGCAAGAACGAGCCGCCCCGGCCGATCATCGTCAAGAAGGTGACGGTGGTCGCGGGCGGCCACCACGGCGGCGCCTGGAAGGTCGCCTATGCCGACTTCGTGACCGCGATGATGGCCTTCTTCCTGCTGCTCTGGCTGCTCGGCGCCACGACCGAGAAGCAGCGCAAGGGCATCGCCGACTACTTCACCCCGACCCTGGTCAAGATGCGGGAGGCGAGCGCCGGCTCCAGCGCGGGCCTGCTCGGCGGCTCGTCGATCACCGACGTCGACAACTATCCGCACAAGGCCGGACAGACCGGCACCCGCGCCCTGACCATCCCGCGCGACGCCACCGGCGGCCCGAAGGAGGGCGGCTCCAACATCAAGCGCGTGGCGCGGATGAACGAGGCGCTCCAGAAGCGGCTCGATGCCACTCCGCTGCTCCGCAAGCTCGCCCGCCAGGTCCGCATGGTCGACACCACCGAGGGCATCCGCATCGACCTGGTCGACGACGCCGACTTCTCGATGTTCCGCCTCGGCACGACCCTGCTCACCCCCGAGGCGATGCAGCTCCTGCGCGCGATCGGCGACACGGTGCGCCCGGAGCTGGGCGGCCTGACCGTGCGCGGCCACACCGATGCCACGCCGTGGCGGACGGCGGGCGGGGCGAACAACTGGTCGCTCTCGGCCGGCCGCGCCGAGGCGACCCGCCAGGCCCTGATGCGCAACGGCATCGCCGAGGACCGCTTCCGCCGCATCGAGGGCGTCGCGGACCGCGAGCTGCTGATCAAGGACCACCCCGAGGACCCGCGCAACCGCCGGATCTCGATCCTGCTGATGAAGTAGGGCGGCCTTTCCTCCTCTAACCCCATCGTCGCCCCGGGCTTGACCCGGGGCCCCGCTTCTTCCCGCGCGACGGCCGGGCGAGCGCGCTTGGGCCGCCGCCTCCCTTGGGGCGAAGGGAAGCGGGACCCCGGGTCAAGCCCGGGGGTACGGGATGGAGAGGGCGCCGGTCATTCCCCGGCCGTACCGCCCAGCAGGGCCAACTGCCCCCGCACAACGTCGAGGTTGTGCTGCGCCAGGTGGCTGCCGCGGCCCCTGACGCTGCCTTCCAGGTCCGGGCGCTCGCCGATCTCCAGGCAGCGTTCCCAGAGCGACAGCGCGAGCGGCAGCCAGCGCTCGACCGCCTGCGCCGGGTCCGCCATCGCCCGGTCGAGCAGGAGGTTGCCCGTCACGAAGAACAGGTCGGGCGAATCCGGCATCGCCTCGAGCCATTCGCCGGCGAGATCGAGCGCGGCGGCGAGGTCGCCCGCCTGGCCGAGCGCGTGGAGCCGGCGGATCAGCAGGCCGTGGAACCAGGCGTCGCCGGGCGTGGTGCGGGCGAAGGCGCGGGCATGGAGGTCGGCGGCCTCGGCCCAGGCGTCGCGGCCCTCGGCGTCCTTGCCGAGCTGGTAGAGCAGGTAGGGGTCCTCCGGCCGCTCGGCGAGCTCGGCGAGCAGCAGCGGCCGGTTGCGGCCCCGCTTGGCCGCCATCTGCGCGTCGCGATAGCCGTCGTGGCCGAGGTGCAGGGCGAGCTTCTCGCGCGGGAGGGGGGAGACGACCTGCTCGTGGACCCGCCCCTCGAACCGCGCGCCGCGCGGAAGCAGGCGGGTGATCCAGCTCACGTCCTCCTGCGTGTCTCCTGCGGCGTCGAAGGCGCTGTGGACGGCGACGCGGCCGAGCCGCGGCGGGCCGGCGATCCACGGCCGCAGGGTCTCGCCGCCGGACGCGATCCACTCGTCGGCGTCGAGCACCAGGTTCCAGTCGGCCCGGGCGAGGTCGAGCGCATGGTTGCGCGCGGCCGAGAAATCGCCGGGCCAGGCGAGGTGATGGACCTCGGCGCCGCAGTCCCGGGCGAGGTCCGGCGTCGCGTCGGCGGAGCCGGTGTCGAGCACGACCATGCGGTCGACCCAGGGGCGCAGGGATTCGAGGCAGCGGACGATGCAGCGCGCTTCGTCGCGGACGATCAGCACGGCGGCGAGGGACGGAGCGGCACTCATGCGGAGCGGGTAGCATGGGGGACGGGGAATGTCTTTTGCCCTTCCGCGTCAGGGGCCAAGCGAAAGGCGATCATGCGAAGACCCTCCCGGACCTCGTCGCCCCGGACTTGATCCGGGGCCCCGCTTCTTCCCGCGCGACGTCGGAAAAAAGAAAGCGGGACCCCGGATCAAGTCCGGGGTGACGAACGGGGTGGGAACGTCCGCCCGGTCTGATGTGCAAACGACATGATCCCCCAACGGAAAGGGCCCGGCGGTTCGCACCGCCGGGCCCTACCCGAAGTCCTGGGACTTGTCTTAGCGCAGCAGCGACAGGACGTTCTGCGAGCTCTGGTTGGCCTGCGAGAGCATGGCGGTCGAGGCCTGGCTCAGGATCTGGGCCTTGGCGAGCGCCGTGGTCTCGGCCGAGTAGTCGGTGTCCTCGATCCGCGAACGGGCGTCCGACAGGTTCGTGACGTTGCTGGTCAGGTTGTTGACCGCCGATTCCAGGCGGCTCTGGCCGGCGCCGAGCGTGGCGCGGGTCGTGTTGACCGACTTCAGCGCCGCGTCGACGTTGTCGATGGTCGTGCCCGACTTGGTGGCGTCAGTCACGTCGAGCGCCGTGGCGCTGAGCTTCGTGCCGTCGATGCCCGTGACCTTGAGGTCGATCGTGTTGCCCTTGTCCGCACCGGCCTGGATGGTGACGGTGACGTCGGTGCCGGCGGTCTTGCTGAACAGGGTGACGCCGTTGAACTTGGTGTTGGTCAGCACGTCGTCGATCTGCGAGGTCAGCTGGCCGACTTCCGCCTGGAGGTTGGTGCGGTCATCGGTGCTGTAGGTGCCCGACTTGGACTGCACCGCCAACTCGCGGACGCGCTGGAGCATGTTGGTGACTTCGCCCAGCGCGCCTTCGGCGGTCTGCGCCAGCGAGATGCCGTCGTTGGCGTTGCGGATCGCCTGGCTCATGCCGCGAACCTGCGAGGTCATGCTGTTGGAAATGGCGAGGCCGGCGGCGTCGTCCTTGGCGCTGTTGATGCGCTTGCCGGTCGACAGGCGGGTCATCGCCGTGCCGAGGGCCTTGTCCGCCGCGGCCGAAGCGTTCGACGCCTTCATGGCGCTGATGTTGGTGTTGATAACCGACATGATTAACTCCCGTGATAGTCCCGAATGGGCGAGCCGGCCGGACGATCCGGTGTAGCTGCCGAGGGTTAGAGCGGTCGGTCGCCGCGCATTTTAAGTCCGGTCGTGATTTTTATGCGACGAAGCCGGCCCCAAACGACTGAGGACGGGCGCCGACGGCGGCGGACGGCGCGCGCGTGAATCGGGGCGCGGCGGAGCATCATGGTAAATATTTTACGGCAACCGCTTGCCGGCAGATTCCCCCGGCGAGCCCGGCCGACTCTTGCCGGTCCTTGAGAAACCCGCGGAATTCCGGGCGTTCTCGGCTCCGGCAGGCTTGGTTTCCGGCAAAAATCGCGACCGGCAAAAAATGTTAATTCTAGGTGATTCTACGAGGGCTTAAATTTCCTCCTTGTTTGCCGTCCGCGGGGCACATGGGGCCTCGAAGTTATGGTTAATGCGGGGGCAACAAACATGAACGGTCTTGAGTTCGGATCCACGGTCGCCAGCAAGCATGCACCGCTCGTGCAGCGCGCCGGGGCGATCGTCGGGGCGCTGGGGCAGCGCTCTCCGGTCCTGCTGAAGGACGCCGCCGACGGCAACGTCGTCGCCGCTTCGACGACCTGCATCACGCTCGACCGGGCCGGGGATCGCGGCCAGGCCGGCATCGTCCGCGGCGGCTCGGACCGTCTCGTCACCCTGCGCTACGCCGATCCCACCAGCGAGGCCTCGCTCGCCGCGCTGGTCGCTTGCGTCGCCCGCAGCGGCGAACCGATCGCCGCCGACGCCGAGAGCCTCTCGATCCTCGCCCTGGCCGAGCGCCTCGCGGTCAGCGACATCCCCGTGCTCATCAACGGCCCGACCGGCACCGGTAAGGAAGTGCTGAGCCGCTTCATCCACAACCGCTCGAACCGCCGCAACGGCCCCTTCGTCGCGGTCAACTGCGCAGCCATGCCCGAGGCCATGCTCGAGGCCCTGCTGTTCGGCCACAAGAAGGGCGCCTTCACCGGCGCGACCGAGGCCAACGAGGGCTTCTTCCGCGCCGCCCACGGCGGCACGCTGCTGCTCGACGAGATCGCGGAGATGCCGCTCGGCCTCCAGGCCAAGCTGCTCCGCGCGCTCCAGGAGGGCGAGGTCGTGCCGATCGGCGCAACCCAGCCGATCCCGGTCGACGTCCGCGTCATCGCCTGCGCCAACCGCGACCTGCCGCAGGAAGTGGCCGAGGGCCGCTTCCGCGCCGACCTCTATTACCGTCTCAACGTCTTCCCCCTCGCGCTGCGTCCGCTGCGCGAGCGCGCGGAAGACGTCGCCCCGCTCGCCTTCGCCATGCTGCTGCGCCACGCGCCGCAAGGCCAGACGGTCCCCTGGATCGGCGACGCGGCCCTCGCGATGCTCAAGCTCCATGGCTGGCCGGGCAACGTCCGCGAGCTGGAGAACGTGATGCGCCGCGCGATCCTGCTTGCCCACGGGGCCGCCGAGATCAAGCCCGAGCATATCGTGTTCGACAGCCCGGCGCGCCTGGTCTCGGCCGAGCCCGCCGCGGTCCTGCCCGTCCAGGAAATCCCCTCGGGCCGGCGCAAGCTGTCCAACATCGTTCAGATCTCCGAAGCCCGCGCGATCATGGAGACGCTGGAGGCCTGCGGCGGCAACCGCGTCGCCGCGGCCAGCCAGCTCGGGATTTCGGAACGCACCCTTCGCTATCGCCTGGCCTCGTTCCGTGAGGCCGGCCTGGCCGTTGCAGGAGCCGGTCGATGACGAGCCCGATCAATTTCGCCGGAAACGCCGGCGGCATCCAGCAGATCATGCAGATGCGCCAGCAGCTGATCGACAAGAGCCAGGTCCTTCAGCAGCTCCACCAGCCCGAGGCCGCCCAGGCGGCCCCCGCGAACGGCGGCCCCGCCGGCAACTTCGCCGACGCACTGAAGTCCGCGCTCGACGGCGTCAGCAAGACGCAGAACAACGCCGAGGACCTCAGCGCCGCCTATGAGCGCGGTGAGGTCACGGACGTCGCCAAGGTCATGCTGGCCCGCCAGGAAGCCGGCGTCGCCTTCGAAGCCACCCTCCAGGTCAGGAACCGGCTGCTGTCGGCCTACCAGGACATCATGCGCATGGGGGTCTGATAGATGAGCGAGGTTCTCCCCACTCCGGTCCCGGCCCAGGGCCAGGGAATCATCGGCGGCAACATGCTCGGCGCGCTGACCGATCCTGCGGGCGGCACGCCGCTCGAACGGATCAAGGCGTTCACCGCCCAGCCGGCGGTCAAGAAGACCATCCCGTTCTTCATCGGCGTGGCCGCCCTCGGCGGCGCGGCGCTGACCTGGTCGCTGCTCGCCACCGGGCCGCAGCGCACACTCTACAGCCAGCTCGACGACGGCGAGCGGGCGAGCGTGGTCGCCGCGCTCGACAAGGCGGCGATCCCCTACCGGATCGACAACCAGACCGGCGCGCTGACGGTCAACGAGAGCGACCTCTACAAGGCGCGGATGACCGTGGCCCAGGACGGCGCCCTCGCCACGCCTGACAGCGGCCAGGACATGCTCAACAACCTGCCGATCGGCGCCAGCCGCACCCTGGAGGGCGAGCGCCTGCGCGCCGCCAAGGAGCGCGAGCTGATGCTGACGATCGCCGAGATCGACGGCGTCGAGAGCGTCCGCGTCCACCTTGCCCAGGGCGAGAAGAGCGCCTTCATCCGCGACAACTCGCCGCCCACGGCCTCGGTCATGCTCAAGCTCGCGCGCGGGCGGCAGCTTTCCGACAACCAGGTCACGGCGATCACCAATCTCGTCGCCGGCTCGATCCCCGGGCTCAGCGTCGACCAGGTCAAGGTCATCGACCAGCACGGCCGCCTGCTCACCGCCCACAGCGGCAACGGCGATTCCGACCGGCTCGAATTGCAGGCGCGGATGGAGGAGAAGCTGCGCAGCCAGCTTTCCAGCCTGCTGACGCCGATGATCGGGGAGGGCAACTTCTCCACCCAGATCCAGGTCGACCTGGACATGGACCAGGTCACTTCCGCGCGCGAAAGCTACGAGAAGCAGGGCGCGCTGCGCTCCGAGACCGAGCAGAAGTCGGAATCGAGCGCGGCCGGCGCGGCCGTCGGCGTGCCCGGCACCCTGTCCAACACCCCGCCGCCGCAGACCACGGCCCAGCCCGGCGCGCCGGGCCAGGCGACGGTTCAGCAGGGCGCCACGCCCGGCGCTCCGGCCGCGCCGCCGCCCCAAGTCAACGGCGAGTCCAGCGCGACCCGCAACTACGAGCTGGGCCGCGAGGTCGCGGTCTCCAACACCGCGCCGGGCAAGCTCAAGCGCCTGTCGGTCGCCGTGGCGCTCAGCGCCGACGCGATGAAGGGCGGCAAGGCCGGCGACACCGACCAGATCAAGCAGCTCGTCAGCGCCGCGATCGGCGCGGACCCGGCGCGCGGCGACCAGGTCGCGGTCGTGGTCCGCAAGTTCGACAAGGCCGACGACGCCGGGGTGCCGTTCTACGAGACTTCGTGGTTCGCCGACGTCCTGCGCTACGGCGTGGGCCTGGTCGGCGTGCTGCTGGTCCTGCTGCTCGGCGTCCGCCCGCTGATCAAGGCCTTCCGCCCTGACAGGCCCGGGAAGGCTGCTGCGGACGACAACGCGGACGGGGCCGAGGACGGCCCGTCGCTGGCCGCGCTCGGCACCCCGCCGGTCGGTGCGGCCGCGCGGCACGACCCCGCGATCGATCCCGCCATGCTCAGCCAGCAGGTGAGCCTCGCCCAGCGCATGGTCGAGGAGCAGCCCGAAAGCGCCGTGATCGCCCTGCGCAAGATGTTGCAGGCGAATGGAATGGAGCCCGCACGATGACCGAACTCGTCCCGCTCGATCCCGCCGACCAGGCGGCCGTCATGGTCATGCTGCTCGAGGAGGAGCAGGCCTCGAAGATCCTCAGCGAGCTCGATCCCGACGAGCTGCGCCTGCTCGGCGACAAGATGTGCACCCTGGGCGAGATCGCGCCCGAGGCCATCGCCCGCTCGATCGCCGGCTTCGTCGCCGCCAGCGAGGAGCGCGGCCTGCCCGCCCACAACCGCACCGACAAGGTCCGCTCGGTGATGACCCGCGCGGTCGGCGACGTGAAGGCGGCGAACCTGATGCGCTCGATCCTGCCGCCGGACACCACGCCGCGCTCGCTGGAGATCGTCCGCTGGCTCTCGCCCGAGGTGCTGATCTCGCTGATCCAGGACGAGCATCCGCAGGTGATCGCGGTCCTCCTGGTCCAACTCGATCCCGAGGTCGCCGCCCAGGTGCTCTACGGCCTGTCGTGGCGGGTCCAGCCCGAGGTCGTCCACCGCGTCGCCACCATGGGTCCGGTCTCGGCCGAGGCCCTGGCCATGCTCGACGAGACGCTGTCCGCGCGGCTCGACGCGCTCAAGGAGCAGGAAGTGCTCAAGATGGGCGGCGTGACCAATGCCGCCGACCTCGTCAACGGCGCCGGCAAGGCGGTCGAGAAGCGGGTCATGGCGGAGATCGTCAAGACCGACAAGCCGCTCGCCAGGCAGCTCGAGAACGAGATGTTCAAGTTCGAGCACCTCTTCGCGCTCGACCCGCAGCAGATGGGCTCGCTCCTGCGCGAGGTCGACTCCGCCGCGCTGATCGACGCGCTCAAGGGCACCGAGGAGGAGAACCGCGAGTTCTTCTTCCGCGCCATGTCGAGCCGCGCCGCCGAGGGCGTCAAGGACGAGATCGAGGCCCGCGGCCGCCTGCGCATGGCCGAGGTGATCGACGCCCAGCGCCTGATCGTGGCCACCGCGCGCCGCCTCGCCGCCGAGGGGGTGATCTCGTTCGGCGGCGGCGAAGACGAATATGTCTGACCTGATGAGCCTCAGCGGGCTGGGGAGCGGGACCTTCTCCCGCGACCTGCGCTTCGCCTCGACGGCGCTGTCCGTGCCCTTGGGGGAGACGGTGACGCCCGAGCCCGAGGCGCAGGATCCCCTGGCCCTGGCCTGGGCCGAGGGCCACGCCGCCGGCATGGCCGAGGCGCAGGCGCGGGCCGAGGCCGAGGCGATGGTCGCCGAGGCCGCCCGCCAGCATTTCGCCTTCTCCTTCGCCAAGCTCGACGCCGCGCTGGCCGAGGACCTGCGGCGCAAGCTGCACGAGACCGTCGTCGCCCTGAGCGAGGCGGCCCTCTCGCCGCTCGCGCTCGATGCCGGGGCGCTCGCCCGCCGGGTCGAGGCGGCGGTCGCGATGTTCGTCCGCGCCGACGACGAGCGGGTCATCCGCCTCCATCCCGACGACCTGACCCTGGTCGCCGGCAAGCTGCCGGCCAACTGGCAGTTCGTGCCCGATCCCGCGCTCGACCGCGGCGCCCTGCGCGTCGAGACGGCGAGCGGCGGGATCGAGGACGGCCCGCAGCAATGGCGCGAGGCGATCACCGAGGCGCTGCGGCTGTGCTGAACCTGTTCGCGCCGCTGCTGGCCGACATGGCCGAGGCCCAGATCGACCTGACCCCGCGCCGCTACGGCCTGGTCGCGGCCTGCGACGGCGGCCTGCTCGAAGTCACCGGCCTCAGCGTGCCGATCGGCGCGCTGTGCCGCGTCACCCACGGCCGGGGCGAGGCCCTGGCGGCCGAGGTCATCGGCTTCCGCAACGGGCGCACCCTGATGATGCTGCTCGGCGACACGGTCATGCTGCGCCCCGGCGCGCGGGTCCGGCCCGAGGGCCAGCCCGGAATGCTCCCGGTGGGCGAGGCCTTCCTCGGCCGCGCCGTGGACGGGGAGGGCAAGCCGATCGACGGCCTCGGCCCGCTGCACGCCCGCAGCGAATGGCCGGCGGGCGGCATCCGCGCCGGCGCGCTCGACCGCAGCCCGGTGCGCGAGAGCTTCGACACCGGGGTCCGCGCCCTCAACGCGCTGACCACCTTCGGCGTCGGCCAGCGGATCGGCGTCATGGCCGGCTCGGGCGTCGGCAAGTCGGTGCTGATCGACATGATCGCCCACGGCGCCGAGGCCGAGATCGTCGTCGTCGGCCTGATCGGCGAGCGCGCGCGGGAGGTCTCGGATTTCGTCGAGCGGCACATGACCGGGTCCAAGCGCGCCCGCACCGCGGTCGTCGCCGTGCCGGCCGACCACGCGCCCAACCTGCGCCTGCGCGGAGCCATGCTGGCGACCAGCCTGGCCGAGCATTTCCGCGCCCAGGGCAAGCGCGTCCTGCTCATCATGGACAGCCTGACCCGCGTCGCCCATGCCGGTCGCGAGATCGGCCTGCTGCTGGGCGAGCCCGGCGCGGCGCGCGGCTATCCGCCGAGCGCCCTGGCGACGATCACCAAGCTGGTCGAGCGCGCGGGCAATTCGGCCGAGAGCGGCGGCTCGATCACCGGCCTCTACACCGTGCTCGCCGACGGCGACAACCAGGACGACCCGGTGGTCGACACCGCGCGCTCGATCCTCGACGGGCATATCGTGCTGTCGCGCGACCTCGCCCAGCGCGGCCAGTATCCGGCGATCGACATCGCCGCCTCGCTCAGCCGCGTGATGACCGACATCACCGAGCCTGAGCACCAGCAGCTCGCCCGCGAGTTCCGCGCCCTGGTCGCCGCCTACGAGGCGAACCGCGACCTCGTGCTGATGGGCGCCTACCGCGCCGGGGCCGATCCGCTGATCGACCGCGCGATCGCGATGCACGAGGCGCTGACCGGCTTCCTCTGCCAGTCGGCGGGGCAGGTCATATCGCTCGACGACAGCGTGGCCATGCTGACCCAATTGCTGGGCCCCGGCGGCTAGCCGATGGCGCCCGACCACAAGCGCCTGGCCCGCTTCCGGCGGCTCGAACGCGTCCGCGCCATCGCCAAGCAGACGGCGGCGACGGCGGCGGCCGAGGCCGAGGGCACGCTCGCCCAGCTCCAGGCGCTCGCCTCGCGCACCGACAGCCTTGCCGCCGACTATGCCGGGCGCAACGACGCCCGCGACGGCATGAGCCTCCAGCAGATCGGCCGCTTCGCCGGCGGGCTCCAGGGGATCAGCGAATCGACCAAGGCCGACGCCCTGCGCGCCAAGTCGATCGCCGACTCCCGCCAGTTGGAGCTGGCCGCCGCCGAGCGCCGCCGCGCCGCGGTGGAGGAGCGCGCCGCGCAAGAGGCGCGCGAGCTCGCCGCGCGCCGCCAGACGCCCGTCCTGGGCCGCCGCAAGGCAATTGGCACGGACCTTGAATAGTATCTCTCGTACACTCGTGAGGGATCAGTTCCGATGGTCGATATTGCCGCTTCGCTTTCCTTGACCTCCGCCGGTTCGGTTGCCGACCCGGCTGCGGTCCTGGGCGCGGAAACCGCGGATAATCAGGCTTTCGGCAATATCCTCGCGGGCCGCATGGCCGGTCAGGCGGGTGCCGTGCCCGATGCCGCCGCCCCGGCCGGCCCGCTCCCGACCCTGCCGCTTCCTGCCGGCAACCGGCAACCGGGCGGCAAGATCTTGCCGGATCAGGCCGCCGCCTTGCCGGATGCAACTGCCGCCGCCGATGCCGCCGCATCGGTCGAAGCGCCTGCCGTCCCGACCGCCGTGCGGATCGCCGTCCCGGCGCTCAAGGCGCTCGACCTGCCGCCGGCCGAGACCGCCGAGCCCGCGCCCGCCAAGCCTGCCGAAGCCGCTCCGGCCCGGACCCTCGTCCGGATGCTGGCCCAGGCGGTGCGCGGCCCCCGCGCCGCCGACAAGGACCCCGCGCCCGCCGACCGGGACGCGCCGGCCGCCGATGCCGACACCGACGCCGGGGAGCCCGCCGTGGCCGATGCCGCCGTAGCGATCCCGGTCCTCGATCTGCCTGCCCTGCCGGTCATCGCCGCCGCGACGGCGCAGGCCGTTCCCGTCGCTAAGGGCGGCACGAGCGCCAAGGCTTCCGCCGCGCTCCCGGTCCTGCCGCAGGCCGCCGCCGGGAAGACCGCCGAAGCCGCGCCGCAGCAAGGCCAGCCCGGCGTCAAGGCCGCGCCGGCCCAGAACGCCCCGGCTGCCCTGGCCCAAGCCACCGCTCCCGCCGTCTCCGTCCTGACCGTGCCCGCCGCGCCGGCCGACGCCGCGCCGGCTGTCGTGACCGTGGCTCCGGCGCAGGCGCCGGTGCAGCCCGCCGGTCAGGCCGTCACCGCGCGGATCAAGGTCGCCGCCAAGGCCGGGGACAGGCAGTCCGCCGCTTCCGCCGATCCGGCCGAACGTCCGGCCCCGGCCCTGCGCGCCGCGCTTGCCGACCGCGCGCCCGCTGCCGCCGCCGAGGCCGCCGCGCCCGCCGCGCCGGTCATCGCCGACGGCCAGGCCCAGGCGGCGCCCGCCGCTCCGGCGGCTTCCGCCACGCCCGCCGGCCTGCCGCGCCACGACTTCGCCGCCCTGGTCGACCGCCTGATCGAGGCGCGCAACGCCTCGGCCACCAACCCGGTCCATGCCTCGGTCAACCATGTCGAGTTCGGCCGGGTCTCGCTCCAGTTCCAGCAGGACGGCAAGGACCTCTCGGTTTCGATGAGCAGCGCCGACCCCGAGTTCGCCGTCGCCGCCCAGGCGGCCATGCCCGCCGATCGCCCGGCCGCGAACGCCGACACCGGCGCGCGCGGGCAGGGCCAGTCCCAGGCGCAAGCGCAGGCCCAGTCGGGCGGCTATTCCAACCACGAGGCCCCCGGCCAGCGCGGCGCCGATGCCGCGGCCGACCAGCAGAACCGCAACGGCCAGCCCCGCAACCCGCGCGGCGGCACGGAGACTTCGAACCCCTCGCAGCGCTGGGCCGAACGCGAACGGCCCGAGGCCCGCGGCGGCATCTTCGCCTGACCTCACCATTCTGATCCGGACGAGAGACCATGAGCGACAAGACTGAGAAATCCACCGAAGCCAAGCCCAGGAAGGGCAAGGGCCTGCTGATCAAGGCCGTGGCCGCCACGGCGCTGCTCGGCTCGGGCGGCGGCGGCGCCTTCGCGCTGATGCGCACCGGCGTCATCGGCGGCGGGGCCCACGTCAAGGAGGACAACAACCCCAAGCTGGTCCGCAAGGGCGAGGAAGATCCCTATGCGCCCAAGAGCGACAAGGAGGGCGAGGCGGTCCACGAGGTGCTCGGCGACGGCGGCAGCGAGTACCGCACCGCCTATTACGTCTTCGCCGACGACTTCACCTCGAACCTCAAGAACTCGGACGGCCTGATCCAGGTCAGCCTCGCCGCCTCGACCCGCCGCGACGGCCGGGTGCTGATGTGGATGAAGAAGCACGAGCTGGCGATCCGCTCGTCGATGCTCGCCGTCCTCGCCGACACGCCCGAGGAGGAGGTCCATACCCTGGAGGGCAAGGAGCGGATGCAGAAGCGCCTGACCGACGCGATCAACAAGGTGCTGACCGAGCGCGAGGGCTTCGGCGGCGTCGATGCCGTCTACTTCAAGAGCTTCCTGGTCCAGTGAAGCCCGAACGCGCCTTCATTGCTGAACGCGCGCTGGCGCAGCATTGCCCCGAGCTGCTCGGGGCGGGTGCCGGCGCCGCCGCGCCCGTCGAGCTGCTGCCCACCCTGGGCCGCGCCGGGGCCAAGCTCGCCCGCGCCTTCGCCGCCGCGCTCTCGCCGCTGGTCGGCGGGCAGGAGCTGGCGGTCCAGGCCGCCGCCCCGCGCGAGGCCACGGCCGCCGTCTTCGTCCAGGAGATCGCGCCGCTCGCCGCCAACAGCCTGCTCGGTTTCGGCGGCCTCCAGGGCGGGGCCGCTCTGCTCGCCTCGTTCGACGCGGGTGCCGTGCTGCGGATGATCGACCGCGCCTTCGGCGGCACGGGCAAGGCCCCGGCCGAGATGCCCGCCATGTTCCCGGCCTCGGCCGGGGTGGTGATCCGCCAGCTCGAAGCCATCGTCGCCCAGGGCTTCGCCGCCGCGACCGGCGCCGCCGGCTTCGAGCCGCTGCGCCGCGGCGGCAACCTGGTCGAGCTGGAGCCCTTCGCCGAGGCGACTCCGCTGGCGATCCTGACCCTGACCGTCGCCGAGGCGGGCAGCGAGCCCTGGCCGGTCCACCTCGCCCTGCCCTTCGCCGCGCTGGAGAACCTGGTCGGCGAGGGCGTCCAGGCCCCGGCCCGCCTGGCCGCGCCGCGCCAGCCGAACCCGGCCG
>CALLNA010000115.1 GCA_938005655.1 uncultured Novosphingobium sp. | reverse complement strand
CGCCGAAGCCCGGTCCCGCAGGTCCGCCGCGGCGCGCAGGCCGGTGAGGCGTTCGGTCATGCTTTCCCAGACGCCGGGGTGGGTCAGGATATAGGGGGCATCGTCAGTGATCCCCTGCACCACCATCTCGCCGACGTCGGCCGCGCTCACCGCCGACTGGGGCATCTTGCCCGGGGCGGATTCGCGCAGGGTGCCGCCGACTTTCCTCGTGGTCTCGGACAGGTTGGTCGCGACATAGCCGGGGCACAGCAGCGAGACGCCGACGCCCTGCGGGGCCAGCTCCTTGCGCAGGTTCTCGGTCAGGCCCGTGACCCCGAACTTGGCGGCGGTATAGGCGCCGACGCCGGGCATCGAGGCGGCGAGGCCCGCCTGGGACGAGGTGTTGACGATCTGGCCGGTCCCCCGCGCGGCCATGTCGGCGGCGAAGGCGGAGACGCCGTTGAACACGCCGACGAGGTTGATCGCGATGATCTGGTCGAACGAGGCCGGGTCCATGACCGCGAAGCCCTGCCCGTTGGGGGCGATGCCGGCGTTGTTGACCAGCACGTCGACCGGGCCGAACGCCGCCTCGGCCGCCGCCTTGGCCCGCGCCCAGGCGGCGCGGTCGCGCACGTCGAGCGGCTGGCCGCGCCACTTCGCGCCCCCGGCGGCCTTCTCGGCGACGACCCGCTCCAGCGTCTCGCGATCGATGTCGGCGATGGTGATCGCGAGGCCCCGCGCGCCCAGCGCCTCGGCGATGCCGAGGCCGATGCCGCTCGCCCCGCCGGTGATGAAGGCGTGCCGCGCCTTGCCCAGATCCATCTTTCCCGTGCTCCCTATTCGACCTGATAGACGTCGATCACCACGTGATCGGGCTTGCGGATGCCGCGCGCGACGAAGGTCGCCCGGCGCAGCCAGGCGTGCGGCCCGTCGGCCACGGCGAAGACCGGCGTGGTGCGGAAATAGTAGGCGTCGGGATCGACCTCCTCGCCCCGGGCCAGGCGCTCGGTCACTTCGGCGCTGGCGACGCGGACGCCCTGGTTGTCGATGCCGATCACCGTGCCGTCGGCGGCGCGGAGCTGGTAGCGGGCATGGACCACGGCGAGCCCGCCGGGATTGATCGCCTGCCAGTCGCCCCCGCCGGGCAGGACCGTGCCCTGGAGCCGGGGCCCGGAGATCGTGCCCCCGGTGATCGGGATGAAGCGCTGGCGCGCCCCGTCGATCTCGCCCTGCTCGACCGGCGGGGCGACCTCGATCCGCATCGAGAAGGCATAGGTGAGCTTAGGCGCCGGTGCCACGGCCTGGGACGGGGCGGCCTGGGATGGAACGGCAGCCATCAGCGCCAGCATCCCGGCGGCGAGCAGGCGAAACGCGGTTTTCCAGGCCATTGCATGATCTCTCCCTCCATACGGCTCGGGCGCGTTATGGCGCGAGAGCGGCGGCGCCGCCATTCCCTTTCAGCGTCTCGGCCGCGCGCAGCCCCGACCAGACGCAGTCGCCGAGCGAGAGCCCGCTGACGTAGTAGTGCGAGCAGATGCCGACCGCCGTGCGCCCCGCGGCGTAGAGGCCCGGAACCGTGCCGCCGTCGCGCGAGAGCACCTCGCCGGTATCCTCGTCGACCACCAGGCCGCCCATGGTCAGGGCCGGGATCGGGGAGAGCTTCAACCCCTCGCCGATATTCATCGCGTAGAACGGGCCGGCGTCGAGCGCCTGCCGGTACTTCTCCGACTTGCCGAGCGGATCGGGCTCGCCGCGCGCGATAGCGCCGTTGTAGGCGGCGAGGGTGGCCTCCAGCCGCTCGGCCGGGACGCCGATCTTCTCGGCCAGCGCGGCCAGGGTCTCGGCACCGACCGTATAGTCGCGGCGGATCGCGCGGCTCATCATCTTCTGGAAGAACATCTGCTTCATGCCGGCGACCTCGGCGTCGACCTCGGCCATCAGCTTGCTGTCCATGATTAGCCAGCCCTTGCCCCCGGCGCGGCCGAACACCGCCTCGCCGGTGCGGGCGCCGTAGTATTCCTCGCCGACCAGCCGCTCGCCGTCGGGGCCGATCGAGCAGGCCTTCACCCAGCTTTCCGGCGCATAGAGGAACTTCCAGGCGGAGATCCGCTCGAGCAGGTCGGTCCGCGCGCCGACGCTCATGCCGAGCTTGATCCCCGAGCCGTCGTCCGCGATCGTTCCCAGCGGATAGGAGCCGAGATACTCGGGCGCGGTTCGCGCCATCATCGCGCGGTTGTAGGTGAAGCCGCCGGCCGAGAGCACGACGCCCTTGCGGACGCGGATGCGCAGCGGCCTGGCCCCGGCCTCGATCCGCGCGATCGACGCGGTGACCCTGGTTCCGAGCCCGAGGCTGGAGACGATCAGGTTGTTGACCAGGGCCATCAGCTTGGCATGGCGCCAGCGCGCGAAGGCCGAGCCGACGCGGCGGACCTCGACCCCGACGACCGCGCCCGCGCCATCGACGATCATCCGCGTCGCGCGGGTCTGGCGCAGCAGCCGGGCGTTGGGCCGGGCCTCCAGCGAGGCGATCAGCGGCGGCAGGAGGTACTGGCCCGAAAGGGCGGTGGGCTCTCCCCCCTTGGCCGGCTTGGCGCGGTGGCCGCGCTGCGCGGGGGTGGCGCGCTCGCGGCCGGGCACGGTCAGCTCGTTGCCCGAATAGTAGAGCGAGCCGTCGTCGGGATAGGAGGTCTTGGCCTCGGTCGCCGGGCCGCCGAAGCGGGCGCCGTATTGCTCCAGCCAGTCCTGGAAGCCGGTGCTGGCCCGGGCGAAGCGGCGCACGGTGTCGGCGCGCACGACGTTGCCGGTCTCGTAGAGCAGGTAGTCGGCCATGTTCTCGGGCGTATCGGCGATCCCGGCCTCGCGCTGCGCCCGGGTCCCGCCGCCCATGTAGACGACGCCGCCCGAGAGCTTGCTCGCCCCGCCGCCCGCGCCGCGGTCGATGGCGAGGACCTGGAGGCCGCGGTCCTCGGCGGTGCGCAGGGCGGCGCAGACCCCGGCCATGCCCAGGCCGACGACCAGCACGTCGCAGGCCTCGTCCCAGCGCTCGACGTCGGGGTTCGCGACCACCAGCGCCGGCTCGACCCGGGTCGAGGTGGGGGTGAGGTCGTCGAGGAAGCGGTTGTCGGGGGTCATAGGCGTTCCGATCGTTGAAGCATCCGATCCTCCCCTACCGGGGGAGGGAGGGGGCGCGGCCAGGGGGCGGGAGGCTCACTCGCCTTCCGCCAGGCCGAGGCGCTCCTCGTAGAGGCGGTGCCAGTTGCGGATGATCGATTCCTGGTAGCCCGAAACCCAGACATAGGGCGGCTGCTTGGTCTTGAGGCCGGTGTGGACCTGCGGGATGTTGCCGCAGTCCTGCTCGAAGATCTTGGCGAGGCCGCCCAGCTCCGGCGCCTGGGTCCAGTGGTCGTCCGCGCCGAGGAAACGCTGCGGCTTGGGCGGCGGCTTGGGCTTGCCCTCGGGCCAGGGGGCGAGGAGCATGGCCTGCATCAGGCACTGGTCGGGATCGTCGCCATAGGGGCGGAAGCGATAGACGATCCGGCCCCAGCCGCCCCATGGGCTGAAGTTGGGGAACAGGTTGTTGAAGCTCTGCTCGATCAGCTCGGCGTCGGAATAGTCCTCCACCTCGTCGCCGATCAGGCCGCGCAGGTACTCGCGGTTGAAGTCCGCCATCTGGCGATAGACCTCCAGCGCGCGCTCCTTGGGCACGATGATCCCGCGGTGCGGGCTGGAGCCCGATACCCCGACATGGCCGAGCCGGCCCCAGTTGCCGAAGACGTCGAAGCGCAGGTCGGCCAGGTCCCCGCCCTGGAGCAGGAGCTGGGGATGGGTCGCGAGGGAGTGCCAGCCCTCCTGGAACGCCTCCTGCGCGATCTTCCAGTTGGCGCGGATCACCTTGACCACGTCGGCCTGCTTGTAGCGGTTCTGGAGCTTGATCTTGGCATAGTGCGCGATCATCTCCGGCCCCATGTAGTCTTCCAGGCTCCCGGCCTCGGGGTCCGGGTTGATGAAGACGAAGCCGGCCCAGGTCGCGGCCTTGGCCTGGGGCAGCTGCGACACGTCCTCGCGCACGCCGGGGAAGTCCCACTCGCCGGTCATCAGCTTGAGCCCGCCGTCGATGCCCCAGGTCCAGCCGTGGTAGGGGCAGCGGAACTCGGTCGCCTTCTTGCCATGGCACTCGCGAAGCTGACGCCCGCGGTGGAGGCAGGCGTTGGGATAGGCGCGGACCGAGCCGTCCGCCTGCCGCACCACGAGGTACTGGAGGTGGGCGATCTCGTAGAGGTGGTAGTCGCCGGTCTCGGGAATGTCGTCCTCGCGGCAGACGAGCTGCCAGCACTTCTTCCAGATGTGCTCGACCTCCAGGTCGTGGTACTTGCGGTCGTGATAGCGCGCGACCGGGACCTTGACCGGACCGCCGGGCAGCGGCGCGCTCTTGCGGAAGACCTCGGGCAGCTTGTCGGGCTTGCGGTCGTTGTCGAGCAGGTAGTCGAGATCGACGTGCGAGGCGGAGCGCATCCCCTCGGGCGTCTGCTTGCCAGGATCGCCGACATAGGGGGCGATGATCTTGGGCCGCTGCTGCGCGTCCTTGCCGGTCTCGCGCGGGCTGGTCGCCGTGACCGTGGCGGCGTCCTCCTCCAGCGGCGGGAGGAAGGCCCAGAAGGCAGGTCGGGCCCGCCGATGTACTTCAGCATGTGCGGATCGGCATAGGTCAGGTCGCCCTCGATCCAGGTGCCGTCGAAGCGGAACACGCCCGACTTGCCCTTGGCCTTGTCCTCGACGCGGACCAGGCCGTCGCCGATCTCCTCATAGACCGCTCCGCTGATCGGATGGGGTTCGCTGCGCATGATTCCTCTCCTGCTGGGGACCGCTAGAGCTGCGGCATTCGCCCGTGGACTTCGTTGGTGACGATGGCTGCGGCGGCGCGCAGCCGCTCGGCATAGCGTTCGATCTCGGCGGGCCGCAGCATGGGCGGCAGGCCGCTCAGCGTCAGCTCGATCTCCACCGCGCCGGTCAGCGAGAAGACCGGGGCGGAGATGTAGCAGATCCCCCGCCCCTCGGCGCGCGACAGGTCGACGAGCTGGACCTCGTCCGGCGTGAGCGCGGCGACGCGCTGGCGGATCGCCGCCCAATAGGCCTCGTCGCGCGGCAGGCCGGCGGGCTGGATCGTCGCCTGGCGCAGGCTGAGCAGGACCGGGCCGCTCGCCGCCACGGCATAGCCGCGCCGCCGCACTACGGGCAGCGCCGCCTCGACATGGGCGAGCATCGCCGCGTCGAGCGGCACCGGCGCGCGGGCGAGGAACTCGCGGATCGCGCGCTCCCCACTCCAGGCGACGGCCGAGAGGCCGATCGGCGGGATGATCGGATGGCGCTCGCCCACCCGGTTCATCTCCTCGTGGGTCTGCGGCGTGCCGGCCTTGGCCAGGACCAGGCGGTCGCCCTCGACGATGATCGTCGCGACGCACTGGGCCTTCAGCTCCTGGACCAGCCGCGCCATCTCGCGCCGGGCGACGTCGATCCCGCGGTGCTTCTCCAGCGCCGCCTGCCCCACCGCGACGAGCGCGAGGCCGAGCGAATAGGTCTTGTGCTTGGGGTGCCGCGCCAGGAACCGCGCGCCCGACATCGTCGTCAGGACCCGGTGGGCCGAACCGTTGGAGAGCCCGACGTTGCGCGCGATCTCCGACAGGGTGAACGATTCGGTCGGATGGGCGGCAAGGAAGTTGATCACGTCGATGACGCGGCTGTTCGGCCCGGCAGTTTCGTTGACGATATGCACGCGCGCCTCATGCAGATTCGCGTTGACGGGGCCGTCTGGCTATCCCACAGATTTCCATACAGCAACAAAGGTCTTCCAGGTATGGAAAATAAGACAATGACGGTGGATGAGGTTATCGCCGCGGCGAGCGCGCAGACCGGGCTTTCGGACATCGGCGATCCATCGGTCCTGGAGGGCCTGCAACGGCTGCTCGACGCCTATGCCGGCGAGGCCCGCTTCACGGAGCGCGGCGCGCAGATGGCGCACGGCGACCTCGTCACCTACATGGCGCTGCGGATGCGGATCGAGGGCTGGCTGAAGGACCATCCCGAGCTGCTCGACGCGCCGGTCGAGAAGCCGCTGTTCGTCTTCGGCCTGCCGCGCACCGGCACGACCCTGGCGATCAACCTGCTCGCCTCGGACCCGGCGCGGCGCTCGTTCCTGCGCTGGGAGGCCTACGAGCCGACCCCGCCGGCCCGGCCCGAGGAGCTGCACGCCGGCCCGCGCTTCGACGCGATGGACGCCAAGACCAAGGCGGCGCTGCAATATATGCCGCACATCGCCGCGATCCACTTCGAGGAGGCGGACAGCCCGACCGAGTGCCAGTTCCTGATGACCCCGAGCTTCTGCTCGCAGGTCTACGAATCGCAGGCCGACATCCCGAGCTACCGCCAGTGGTTCCTGCACGAGGCGGACTATCGCCCGGCCTTCCGCCACCACAAGCGCACGCTCCAGGTGCTCCAGCACCACGCCAAGGGCAATTGGACGCTCAAGAACCCCTGGCACCCGCTCTACCTCGACGCGCTCACGGACACCTATCCCGACGCGCGGCTGGTGATGACCCACCGCGATCCGGCCGAGGTGGTCGGCTCGATCTGCAGCCTGATCAAGTATGTCCGCCAGATCTACAGCGACGACGTGGACCTGAAGGGCATCGGCGAGACCTTCATGGAGACCTTCGAGATCATGATCGCCCGCGCCGACGCCTTCAAGGCGAAGCACGGCGCGAGTGCGATCCACGACGTGCAGTACGTCGACACGGTGCGCGACCCGATCGGCACGGTGAAGGGCATCTACGCGGCGATCGGCGACGACTACACGCCCGCGGCCGAGGCGGCGATGAACGCCTACATGGCCGAGAACCAGAAGGGCAAGCACGGCAAGCACGCCTACGACCTGGCCGAATACGGCCTGTCGAAGGAGGCTGTGCGCGAACGCTTCAAGGACTACATCGAGCGCTACGACATTCCCGTGAAAGGCTGAGTCGATGACCATCGGCGAGCGCTACGGCGAGCTGTTCCAGATGAGCTACATCACCCGCGACCTCGACGCGGCGCTGGCCCATGCCCGGGACGAGCTCGGGATCGAGGACTTCCACACCTCGGAGTCGGAGATCGACGTGCTGTCCTACGGCCAGCCCCGCAAGCTCGCCGTGCGCGCGGCCATGGCCAATATCGGCAGCCGCCAGCTCGAGATCATCCAGCCGGTCTCCGGCGCGATCGAGATCTACACCGACGAGGTCGACCTTTCCGGCCATATCCTCAACTTCCACCACACGGCGATCGCCGTGCGCGGCGGCTACGAGGAATGGCAGCGACTGCTGGCCGAGGTGGCGGAGAGCGGCGACGAACTCGCCTATCTCTTTCCCGCCGAGCAGCATCCCGCCCAGGGCCTGGCCTTCTGCTATGTCGACACCCGCCACCGGATCGGACACTTCACCGAATTCCTCTGGGTCGATCCGGCGCTGAACGGCCTCCACGCGATCCCGCAACCCGCCTGACCAGGAGCACCCGCCATGACCCAATCCCGCAAGGCCGCCGCGCTGAACCTCGGCCGGATCGGCATCTGGTCGACCGCAGTCCGCTTCGCCCCCGGCGGGCATGAGGCGGCGGCCGAGCTCGAGGACCTGGGCTTCGGGGCGATCTGGATTCCCGGCGGCATCGACGACGGCGCGCCGGCCGCGCTCGACGTGCTGCTCGACGCGACCGCGCGGGTCACGCTCGCCACCGGGATCCTCAACATCTGGAAGCACGAGCCCGCCGACCTCGCCGCCTGGTGGCGCGGCCAGGCGCCCGCGCGGCAGGAGCGGCTGTTTCTCGGCCTCGGCGTCAGCCACGGCCCGCTGATCGGCGAGGCCTGGGCCAGGCCACTCGCCAAGATGGCGGGGTTCCTCGATGGGCTCCAGGCGGCGGGAATGCCGGCCGACCGGCTGTGCCTCGCCGCGCTCGGCCCGAAGATGCTGGAGCTGGCCGCGCACCGCACGGCGGGCGCCCATCCCTACATGGTCACGCCGAAGCATACCGCGGTCGCGCGCAAGGCGATGGGTCCCGACGCGGTTCTCGCGCCCGAGCAGGGCGTGGTGCTGGAGAGCGATCCCGCCAGGGCGCGGGAGATCGCGCGCGGCTTCATGCAGCACTACGCGGCCCTGCCCAACTACGCGAACAGCTGGCGGCGCGAGGGCTTCACCGACGCGGAGATCGCTACGCTCGACGACCGGCTGATCGACGCGCTGATCGCCTGGGGCGATGTCGCCGCGGTCAGGGCGCGGCTGGACGAGCACTTCGCCGCCGGGGCGGACCACGTCTGCCTACAGGTGATCGGCCCGGGCGGGATGCGGCCGGACCTCGATCACGACCGCGCGGCGTGGAAAGAGCTGGCGAAGCTGCTCTGAAGCAGCCTCGCCAGGAATAGCTCAATTGCGCTCGGGCTGGACCAGGTCGCGGTCTTCCTCGCGGATCGGCCGGGCGTATTCGTAATTGGTGCTGGGGCTCTGCACGCTCGGCTCGTAGCCGTAGCTGTGCGCGCTGGGCTGATAGCTGTCGTTGTAGCGCTGGGTTTCGTAGGATTCCTGGCGCTCGTAGGCGTTGGTGTTCTCCTGGCGGATGACGCGGCAACGCTTGGGCTTGGTCGAATCGCGATCGATCGCCCGGCCGGCGAAGGCGCCGCCGGCAGCGCCGACCAGCGGACCGAGCACGCCGCCGAAGATGCCCGCGCCGATCAGGGCGCCGGCAACGCCGCCCACGGCGAGGCCGGTCACGCCGTCCGACTTGCGGCATTCGGTATAGGTCACTCTGCCGCTGTGGCGCGGCACGCCGTCGTCGGCCAGCGCGGGCTGGGCCAGGGACAGGGTCAAAGCTGAAGCCGCGGCTCCGAGCGTGAGCATCAGACGGTTCATCGGTCCTTCCTCCGTAATGGGATGACCGGAATCTGCGACTTATTTGGTTAATTTGGAATTAATATGCGTTCGGCTCGTCAGGGCTTCGGAACGTCTTGGCGCGATAGGGCACGCGGCGCGCCCTATTCTTTGTCGAGGTCGCGATATTCCCACTGGATATCGATGTAGAACGGCGCCTGCACGACCTTGCCCGCCGCGTCCCGTCCGGGGCGGAAGCGGAAGCGCTGCATGATGATCCGGCAGGTCTCGGTATCGAGCAGCCCGGTGCCGCTGCTTTGCGTCACCCGGCAGGCCAGGGGCCGCCCGTTCACCCCGACCGTGACCTCGGTCCAGGTCCGCCCCTGCGGTCCCGCCTCGCGCAGCGACTTGGGATAGTCGGAGGGCTTGAAGTCGCCCCGGACGATCTCCGGCGAGGTGCCCTCTCCCGCGCCGCCGCTGCCGCCATTGCCGTTGCCGCCCCCGCCGGTCCCGTTGCCCGAGCCGCCCGCGCCCGTCCCGCTGCCCGCCAGCGCCGCGCCGGAGCTCGGCGCGGTGCCGGTGGAGGGCACGAGGGCGGGGGTGAAGCTCGGCAGGGTGACGGGGATGACCGCCGCGGCGATCGGGGCGGCCTCGGCCCTGCGCCCGGCCGGCGCCGCCGCGCCGGACTTCGGCGCGCCCGCGGTCGGATGCGGCTGGGGCGGGGGAGGCGGCGGCTTGGGCGTTTCGGACGGGCGCGCCTCGGGCACCTCGACCACGGTCAGCGCCGTCCCGGCGGTCTGCGGGCTCGGCGCGAAATGCCATAGCAGCAGCGCCGCCAGGGCGGCGGCATGGATCGCCGCGCTCAGCGCGAAGGCGAGGGCGCGGCGGTCCAGGGGAACGTCAGCGCCGGACGGCGCGGCAGCGCTTGTGCCGGGTCGAGGCACGATCGATCGCCCTGCCGGCCAGGGCCCCGCCGGCGGCACCGATTACCGGCCCGGCCAGGCCGCCGCCGATCACCTTGCCGCCGACCACGGCGCCGGCCACGCCGCCCACGACCAGGCCGGTGGTGCCCGGCGACTTGCGGCAGTTGACGTAGGTGACGCGGCTGCTGTGCCGCGCCTTGGCCTCGGCCTGGCCCGATCCGCCGGGGATCACCGCGGTCGCGGGGATGGCCAGCGCCGTCAGGCTCAAGGCAAGAATGATCCGTTTCATGGCAATCTCCCGCAAGTGCGACGTCCCGCTCCGTAACGGCTAACTGGGCGATTTGTGCCCGTCCAGTCAACCGCCGGCCCGCGCCTTGCAGGGTCGGGCGATTGACAGCCGCACGCGGCGAGATACGATCTCCTGTGGATCATAATCAAGGTGGGATGCCATGGAAGCCGAAATCGACGCCCCGCGCTGTCCCGTCCATCCCGGCCGCGACGACCGCAAGTCCGCCGCGATCGCCGCCGCCAATATCGCGCCCGATCCCGGCGCGATCCGGATCGGCGACTTCGCCTTCGCCCGCGACATCCTGCGCAGCGGCGACGTGCGCCAGGCCGGGGCCGGCGCGGAAAGCGTGCCGACCGACAATCCCGAGCACGTCCCGGTCTTCTTCCTCGACGGCGAGGCGCACCGCGCCCGCCGCGCCAAGATCGCCCGGTTCTTCACCCCCAAGGCCATCGCCGAGCGGCACCGCCTGGTCATGGAGCGCGCGACCGACGAGTTGCTCGCCGAGCTGCGCCGCGCGGGGAGCGCCCGGCTCGACGACATCAGCTTCCGCCTCGCCGCGATCGTCGCCAGCGACATCATCGGCCTGACCGAGAGCCGGACCGAGGGGCTGATGCGGCGGCTGCGGCGGACGCTCGACAAGGCGATCCAGAACCGCTCGGCCAACGGCCTGGTCCGCGCCCTGCGCGGCGCGGCCACGGCCTGGCACTCGCTGCGCTTCTTCGCCGCCGACGTCCGCCCGGCGATCCGCGCCCGGCGCAAGGCCAAGCGCGAGGACGTGATCTCCCACCTCGTCGACGAGGGCTATTCGGACAAGGCGATCCTGATCGAGTGCATCACCTACGGCACGGCGGGGATGGTCACGACCCGCGAGTTCATCGTGATGGTCGCCTGGCACCTGTTCGACAATCCGGCGCTCCGGGCCGAGTTCCTCGCCGCAGACGAGGCCCGCCAGCTTGCGATCATCGAGGAGATCCTGCGGATCGAGCCGGTCGCCGCCCTGCTCCACCGCCGCGCCCTGGCCCAGGTTCCGGCCTCGAACGGCAAGACCATCGAGCAGGGCGCGCTCTACGCGATCGACATGCGCGCGGCCAACGTCGACGAGGCGATCACCGGGGAATGTCCCTTCGCGATCGATCCCGACCGGGCCAAGCGGATGAAGGTCGTCGGCTCCTACATGAGCTTCGGCGACGGCCCGCACCGCTGCCCGGGCTCGCAGGTCGCGCTGCACGAGACCCGCGTCTTCGTCGACCGGCTGATGCGGGTGCCGGGCATCGCCCTCGCCCGCGCGCCGACGATGACCTGGCTGGACGCGCTCGGCAGCTACGAGTTGAGGGACGCTTTGGTCACCTGCGACCGCGGATAGTCGAGCCCGGCCTCGGCCTTGCCGATGAAGTCGCGGATGACCGGATAGATCTCGTTCTGAAAGCGCGAGCCCGAGAACACGCCGTAATGGCCGACGCCTTCCTGGATGTAGTGCCCGCGCTTGTCCTCGGGGATACCGCTGATCACCGTGTGCGCGGCCTCGGTCTGGCCCGGCGGGCAGAAGCCGTCGTTGCCGCCCTCGATCGTCAGCAGCGCCATGTCCCGAATCGCGGCGAAATCCACGGGCTCGCCACGGAAGGTCATCTCGCCCTTGGGGATATGGTGCTCGAAGAAGATTTTCCGGAGCGATTCCATGTAGAAGCTCTCGGTCATGTCGAGGACCGCGAAATACTCGTTGTAGAAGTTGCGGAAGAAATCGGTGGCCACCTCGTCGCCCCGGACCGAGTCCTTCACGAAGTCCCAGTACTTCTTCACGTGGGGCACGGGGTTCATCATGATGAAGCCCGAGAGCTGGTAGAACCCGGGATAGACCCGGCGGCCGCTGCCGGGATAGCCGGCCGGGATCTTGTGGATGTTGGTCTTGCGCATCAGCTCCAGCGGAACGACGTTCGTGACCTTGTTGATGATCACCGGATTGATCCGGGTGTCGACCGGCCCGGCCATCAGCGTCAGGCTGGCGGGCACCAGCTCGGGATTGCGCTTGGCGAGCCCCGCCGCGGCGACCATCGCCGGCGGTGCGGCCTGGCAGGTCGCGACGAGATGCGTGCCGGGGCCGAGCACCTCGAGGAACTCGATCAAGTAGGCGATATAGTCGTCGAGCCCGAAGTCGCCCGCCTCCAGCGGAACCTCGCGGGCGTCCTTCCAATCGGTGATATAGGGATCGAAATCGCGCGCGAAGCCGCGGATCGTATCCTGGAGCAGGGTCGCGTGATGGCCCGAGAGCGCCGCGGCGATCAGCACCCTGGGCTTGCTGTCGGCATCGTCGACCTTGAAGTTCAGGAGATCGGCGAAGGGCAGGCTGTGGACCCGCCGCTCCTCCAGCACCCGCTCCTTGCCGCCCACGACGCCGCGCACCGCGAAGGGCTGCTTGGCATAGTCGCTGAGGCCGCGAAGCGGAATCTCGCAGGCCGTGGCGAAGGCCCGGTTGAGATAGGTGTTGCGCAGCGGATTGAGTTCGTTGCGGGCCACGTCGTGGCAGACATCGAGCAGCTTCGCCATCGGACGGGTGCTCTTACGGACGGCTTCGTAGGCTTGATAGATCAATGTCCCCACCTTTCGCGCCGCGCCACCCGACCCCTATGGATACCGCAGCGCAGCAAGCGTGTAACTGACACTCGTGATAGTCAAGGCTTATCATGCGGGGGTTGCAATCTCTTACAATCGCCCGAGCGCCGCTACTGGACGACGTATTCCCCCGGCGCGTCGATCCCGGCGGGATGGGCCTTGGAGCCCAGGCCCTTGGGCGCGGCGACCTTCTTGCCGCTCCGCTCGCCGCACCAGGCGGCCCAGCTTTCCCACCAGCTCCCGCTCGTCTTGGTCGCGCTTTCCTGCCAGGTGTCGGCGTCGGGCGCGGTCGCCGGGCCGATCCAGTGGAAGGCCTTGGGATTGCCCGGCGGGTTGACCAGGGCGGCGACGTGGCCGCCGTTGCTGAGCGCGAAGGTGCTCGTGCCGCCGAGATAGGCGCAGGCCTTGTAGCAGGCCTTCCACGGGGTGATGTGATCGGTGACGGCGCCGACCACGAAGTTGTCGCAGGTGATCTTCGACAGGTCGATCGGCGTGCCGAGCGCGGTGTACTGGCCCTGCTGGGTCAGGCTGTTGTCCTTGAACAGGGCGAGGAAATCCTCGTGCAGCCGCGCTGCCATGTTCGTGCTGTCCTTGTTCCAGGCCAGGATGTCGAAGGCGGGCGGCGTGTCGCCCATCAGGTAGTTGTTGACCCAGTAGTTCCAGACGAGGTCGTTGGGCCGCAGCCAGGCGAAGACCTTGGACAGGTCCTGCCCGCCGAGCACGCCCTTCATCTTCGACTGCGCCTGGGCGACCGAGAGCACCGCGGGCAGCCGGAAGGAGCCGATCGAGGCGTCGTTCTCGAAATTGAGCATGGTGACGCAGAGGCAGAAGCTGTTGACCAGGTCCCGGCCCTGCGCGGCGAGATAGCCCAACGTGATCGAGGAGAGGATGCCGCCGGCGCAGAAGGCGACCACGTTGAGCTTCTCCTGCCCGGTGATCTCCAGCACCGTCTCCATCGCCTCGATCGCGGCCTCGACATAGGTCTCCAGCCCCCAGTCGCGCTGGTCGGGCGAGGGGTTGCGCCACGAGATCACGAAGTGCTGCAAGCCCTGGCTGACCCCGTATTCCTGGAACGAGCGCCCCTGGGCGAGGTCGGTGAAATAGTAGCGCCCGATCTGCGGCGGGACGACCAGGACGGGAACGGGATGCACCTTGTCGGTGGTCGGCGCGTACTGGATCAGCTCGTACATCTCGGTCCGCCGCACGACCTTGCCCGGCGTCACCGCGAGGTTCCGGCCCACTTCATAGCCCGAATCGTCGACCTGATTGGGCATCCCGCCGTTGTTGAGCCAGTCGTCGACCATGTTGCGGAAGCCCTTGGCAAGGCTGCCGCCCTTGGTCTCGATCGCCCGGCTCATCGCCGCCGGATTGCCGAGCAGGGTGTTGGTCGGCGAGAACGAGGAGGTCACGATCGAGGCGGCCAGCTCGGCCCGCGCCTTGGCGTCGCCCTCGAGGTCGTCGGGGATCATCGCCTCGACCGCCTGGGTCATCGCCAGATAGGCCTGGGCGAGCTTCTGGTAGAACGGGTTGGTCTTCCAGATCTCGTCCTGGAAGCGCCAGTCGCGCGGGTCGGGCTGGATCGTCGAGGAGCCGGCCGCGATCTCGAACAGGGTTTTGTAGAACTCCATGCCCTGCTGCATCATGTTCGCCGGATCGGCCTTCATGAAGGCGGCGAGCGGCCCGTCCGGCCCGAACAGCGTCTCGGCCCCCGGTATCCCGTTAAACATCGATCCGCCCAGAGTGCCGGATTCCGACTTCGTGGCCATGGCCCTGCTCCTTTCCCGACTCGTCCCCCACCCCGGAGGTTATGGAGCCGAAGCTAGCCGCTGGCCGCCGTCAAATCCACGGTTTTCCGCCATTTCGACGCGAACTTTGCCACCTTGATCAAGTCCCCCGGCGCGCCTACCATTCGCGCCGAGCCGGCCGGAGCGGACCGGATCAGGGCCCCTCAAACCAGATCGCGCAGCTCGCGCTTGAGGATCTTGCCGCTGGCATTGCGCGGCAGGGTCTCCATCACCACCACCCGCTTGGGCACCTTGAAGCCGGAGAGCCGCGCCTTGCAGTGGGCGATCAGCCCCGCCTCGTCGAGCGCGTGGCCGTCGCGCGGCACGACCACCGCGGTCACGGCCTCGACCCAGACCGGGTCGGGCGTGCCGATCACCGCGGTCTCGGCCACGCCGGGGTGGAGGTAGATCGCCTCCTCGACCTCGCGCGAGGAGACGTTCTCGCCGCCGGTCTTGATCATGTCCTTCTTGCGGTCGACGATCGTGATGTAGCCCTCCGCGTCGATCGTCGCGAGGTCGCCCGAATGGAACCAGCCGCCGGCGAAGGCCGCCGCGGTCTTCTCCGGGTCCCGCCAGTAGCCGGTCATCAGGTGCGGCGAGCGGTGGACCACCTCGCCCACCTCGCCCGGGGCAACGTCGTCCATCGCGTCGTCGACCACCCGGGTCGAGACGTGCAGCACCGGCCGCCCGCAGGACGAGGGCCGCGCGTCGTGCTCCTCGGGGAACAGGGTGCAGGCGACGGGCGCGATCTCGGTCTGGCCGTACATGTTCCACAGGCGGATGCCGGGAATGCGCTCGCGGATCTCGCGCAGGACCTCGCCCGGCATGATCGAAGCGCCGTAGTACCCCTTGGCGAGGTGCGAGAGGTCGTGCCGGTCGAACAGCGGCGAGCGCAGCAGCGAGATCCACACCGTCGGCGGGGCGAAGAACGAGTTGACCCTGTGGGCCGCGAGCAGCGGGATCAGGTTGTCCGGGCTCGGCGCGGCGGTGATCACGTTGCGGCAGCCGACGTGCAGCCCCGGCCCGATCATCGCGTCGAGCTGGGCGCAATGGTAGAGCGGCAGGGCGTGGAGCGCGACCGTCCCTGCGTCCCACTCGCCGTCGATGATGCAGGACTGGTACTGCCAGAGCACCGCCGAATGGGTCAGCATGGCGCCCTTGGGCCGGCTCTCGGTGCCGCTGGTGTAGATGATCTGGAGCAGGTCCTCGGCGTCGACCGGGTCCTCGGCCTCCCCCTCCGCACCGATCAGCGCCTCCCAGCTCGCGATCCCGGCGGGCGGCGGCGCGTGCTCGCCGGGCAGGCCATAGACCGCCTCGGCCGGCCCGGACCAGGCTGCGAGCCCGACCTCCAGCGTCGTCGCGTCGAGCAGCAGCAGCGCGGCGCCCGAATGGTCGAGGATGTAGCGGGTGTCCTCGACGCCGAGCATGAAGTTGACCGGCACCAGCACCGCGCCGATCCGCGCGACGCCGAAGCGCAGGGCCATGAAGGCATGGCTGTTGCGCGCGATGATCGCCACCCGGTCGCCCTTGCCGATCCCCGCCGCGCGCAAGCCGTTGCCGATCCGGTCGGCCAGCGCGTCGAGCTCGGCATAGGACCAGGTCGTCGCCCCGCAGACGATCGCCACCCGGTCCTTGTGCCGCAGCGCCGAGCGGCGAAGCATGGTGCCGAGCGATTGCTGCCGCAGCGCGGGGGATAGGGTCGGTTCAGCCATGTAAGGGTATTTACCCGGCCCGGATGGCTTTCCAAGCTGGAAATTGTGCGGGTGCGAGACATCACCCCTCACCCATTCCCCGCCGGGCCGATTTCCGGACGGTATCGTTAAGGGAGAAGGGAATGGTGCTGCTGGGGAGGATTGAACTCCCGACCTCAGCCTTACCAAGTCTCAACGGACCAGTCTCACGCAGTAAGTTAGGGTAAGCTCCGGACGGAAAAAGCCTAGTAAATCTGCGGACTTGGCGTTAATAGGCGTCTTCGCGGGTAATGCCCGGGCTGCCCCAATAGGCCGCCTAATATTACCCGGAGCATTACCCGGAGGGAGGCGCGAGATGCCGGTGAGGTTGACGGAATTGGTGGTCGAAAAGCTGGTGCCCAAGGAGCCGGGCAAGCGACTGGAGGTGATAGACGCGGGCACGCCCGGCTTAATGCTACGGGTTTCCGGCCCGCGCAATAAGACGTGGACCGCGCTATACCGAGTGGCTGGTAAGGGCGGCCCGGGCGCGCGCAAGGAGGCGACGCGCGGCACCCTCAAGAAGATTGCGCTGGGGGCGTGGCCCGGCGTGTCGCTGAAGGCCGCCCGGGAACGCGCACGCGAGGTCATGGAGCAGGCCGACCGGGGCATCGACCCGGCGGAGGCGCGCGACGAGGCGGCGGCCCGGCGCAAGGCGGGCGCGTTCGAGGCCGTGCTGGAGCGGTTCGTGGAGCTGCACGTGAAGCCGAACACCAAGGAGGGACGCTTCGCGCGTGACCGGGAGAAGGCGCTGGCGGCGTTGGCGAGCGGCGATGCCCCGCAGTTGAAGGGGCCAAAGGGTGCCCCCGGCCGCCCGGCCGCCGAGCGCATCATCGCCGACAACATCCCCGCTGAGTGGCGCGTCCGCATGATCGAGACGATCACCCGCACCGAGATTCACGAGCTGCTGGACGACGTGATGACGCGGCATGGTGAGGCCCGCGCACGCGAGCTGCGGAAACACATGGGGAAATTGTTCAATTGGGCTGCGGATCGCGGGCACATCCCCGCCAGCCCCATGTCGGGGATGCGACGACCGGAGCTGGGCTATGTCCCGCGCGAGCGCGTGCTGTCGATAGACGAGTTGCGCCGCGTGTGGGCGGCGGCCGGCAAGGCGGCCTACCCCTTCGGCGACATGGTGCGGCTGGTCATCCTCACCGGCCAGCGCCGCTCGGAGATTGCCGAGATGGAGCGCGGCTGGGTCGATGCCGAGCAGCGGACGGTGGAGATACCGGCCACGCGCTACAAGACGAAGCGCCCGCACGTATTCCCGCTGTCCGCCCCGGCTTGGGCCATTATCCAGCAGCTGCCCAAATGGAACGGCGGCGACTGCATGTTCAGCACCACCAGCGGCCGTCGCCCGGTCAGCGGCTTCTCGAAGGCCAAGGCCCGGCTGGACGAGATCATCGCGGAGCAGGGCGCGAAGGACGAAGCGCCCCCTCTGGAGCCGTGGACCATCCACGACATCCGCCGCTCGGTCGCTACGCACATGGCGCGCATGGGCACGCCGCAGGAGCACATCGAGCGCGTGCTGGGGCACGTTGTCCAGGGCGTGGCGGGCACCTACAACCGCTACTCCTATCTGGACGAGAAGCGCGCAGCGCTAGAGATGTGGGGCAAGCTGTGGGCGTGATCCCCGAGGCACCGGAGGACGTGCGAGAGGCCGCCCGCTTCGCGTTCTGGGAGGTCCAGATGCTTCGCGACGACGCCCGCGCCGTCGCCCGCGCCCGCGAACGCATCCGTAATATCCAGTCGCCGCGCGGGATAGCAGGCTTGAAGATCGAGCACGGCGGCGGGCTATGGGAGGGGCGCGAGATGTTCGAGACCGACTTCGCCAGCTTATCCTTCGAGGACAAGAAGCGCAGGTTCATGTCAGACCTGCCCGATGCGGTTGCGTCTTGGGGAGCAGTAGCGGGGCGGCCCGGGCGGCGCGACCACGCGCCGTATCACGCGGCGGGCGTGCCCCTGTTGGCTTGGTGGAAGGGGCAAGGCCGCGAGGTGACTGCTTATCTTGGGCGCGGCGGCACGAGGGCGGGCAACCGTGGACAACAGCCGTGCGCGACCGTGAGGTTCTTGGCGAACGAGTTCCTCGACATCGCCCGCTGGTATGCGAACAGCGAGTGGGCGGCCGAAGCAGAGGGCTACGAGAACCCGCAAGCAAGCGATCTACTACCTCTGGTTAAGGCGACCGCGCTGAATATCGGCTTCGATGTGGCCGAGCGCCACAATCAAAATCGCACGGCAAAAAGGTAAGATTACCTGCGTCCCGCCCGCGTTAGCCCCGGCCATCCCCGCTTTAACGGAGGCCGCGATGCGCGACGACGACAGACTTCTAACGATGGCCGATCTCAAGGAGTTCGTGCCTTATTCCAAGCCCACCATCTACCAGATGATCCGGGAGGGTCGCTTCCCCAAGCAGGTCCGCCTCGGTCCGAACCGCGTGGCATGGCGGCGCTCGGAGGTACTTGACTGGATTGATGAGCGCGCAGCGGAGCGCGAAGCCGCCTGAGAATGGTCCCACCCCGGGGAGTCGCGGGGCGGGACCGAGTTCATGAAGGTGGCGCAGACCAATGCACCGGGGTCGAGTATAGCTCCCCGGGGGCGACGGGCAGAGCCCCGTCCATTGATCGACTTGCCGCACCAGTGAACCGACCCGCTCCGGCCGCCGGACCGAGAGTGAGTTTACCGACATGAGCGACCCCACGGCCGAACCGGCCCTGATCGCAGAATTTCTACGAATGGCGCGCCCCGATGGGCAGTTCGTCTTGGCTGCCATCCGCGTTGAGGGCGGCGCACCCAAGGTGCAGACGTTCGATGACGCGCGCAAGGCTGGCGAGTGGGCGGCGACCATGAACGCCAACCGGGCGCACAACCTCTACTGGACCCACAACCGGCTGCGTGGCTCAATGGATCGTAAGCCAGCCGAGAACGACGTAGAGGAGGCCCTGTTCACGCACGTTGACATCGACCCCCGGCCGCCCGGCATGGACGTGACGGACGACGAGAAGGCGCTTTGGAACGAGGCCGAGCGTGGACGCATTATGGCCGAGCTTCGCGCCTTTCAGCCCAAGCCCACCATCGTCGTTGACAGCGGAGGCGGGTTCCAGAGCTTCTGGCGGCTGGACACGTCGTTCTTCGTAGGCGGGGCAGACGCGCGCATCGCCGACATGAAGGCATACAACGTCGGCTTGCGAGACGCCTTCAAGGCCGCCGATAGCTGCCAGAGCCTCGATCACCTCATGCGCCTGCCGTTCACGGTGAATTGGCCGGACGAGAAGAAGCGCAAGAGGGGTAGGAAGCCCCGGCTGGCAACCGTGGTCTGGGATGACGGGCCGGTGCATCCGCTGCACAGCTTCACCCCCGCGCCCGTCGAGCCGACGCGGGCCAACTCCGCCCCGGCTGCGCCGCGCGGCGACGTGCGCCGCCTTGCCCACCCCGACGAACTGGCGGAGTGGGGCATAGGCGAGGCCGACCGGCTGCGAATGCTGATCGTACAGGGCTGCGACCCCGATAAGTTCGACGGGGACCGCTCGCGCGTCGTGTTGGACCTGTGCTGCAACCTGCATCGGCGCGGTGTTCCGCCTGCGCTGATCGCGGGCATCATCAGCGACCCGGCGTGGCCCATCTCCGCGCACGTGATCGACAAGGGCGGGCGCGATGCTGTCGGCTACGCTTGGCGGCAGGTCGAGCGGGCAATCGCGAAGGTGGCGGCGGATGGGGAGCCGAAGCCCCGCATCGTCTGGTCGGAGGTCGAGCTGTCCCGCTGCCTTGACGAGGCCGAGGCCGCGCTGATCCGTTCCGGCCTTCCCGTCTATCAGATGGGCGATCGGCTGGTGCAGGTGGTGACGGTCCCACGCGCCAGCGACACCGACGACGCGGTGCGCCGGGCGGCTGGCTCGCTGGTGATCGCGCCCCTGCCCAAGCACCGGCTTCTTGAGCACTTCCTGAGCACCGCCCGCTTCGTGAAGGTCAGCCGCGACAAGGACGGCAACACGAAGGAGGTGCCCTACGCGCCACCGCTGCACTTCGCGGAGACCTACGTGGCGCGGCGCGGGGCGTGGCGGCTGCCAGTGCTGACCGGCATAGCGACCACCCCCACCATGCGCGCCGACGGCTCGGTTGTCGCTGCCGACGGCTACGACCCCGTCAGCGGCCTCATCATCGACACGCAGGGCGTGGCGTTCCCTCCCGTGCCGGAGGTGCCGTCTAGGGAGGAGGGCCGTGCGGCGCTTGATGCGTTGATCGACGTGATCGGCGAGTTCCCCTTCGTCGGCGATGACGACGAGGGCGGGGTGCCGGGCGGCGATCGGCCCTCGCAGTCCCGTTCCGTGGCGCTGGCGATGATCGTCACGGCTGTCGCCCGGCCGATGTTCAGCGCCGCGCCGATGTTCGGCATATCGGCACCGACGATGGCAACGGGCAAGTCGCTGCTGGCCGACGTGCCCGCGATGATCGTCACCGGCCGCCGGGCGACGAAGATGTCGCAAGGCTCGGGCGAGGAGGAGGACGAGAAGCGGCTGCTGTCGGTGCTGTTGCAGGGCGATCCCGTGAACGTGATCGACAACATAGCCCGGCCAATCGAGGGCGACGCGCTGTGCACCATCCTGACGGAGGAGACGTGGCGCTGTCGGATACTGGGCCGGTCCGAGATGCGCGAGGTCGGCACGCGGGCGCTGTTCATCGCCACCGGCAACAATCTCAGCTTCCGCAACGACATGGCCTCGCGCGCGGTGCTCGCCTTGACGCGGAGGTCGAGAACCCCGGCGAGCGGGTGTTCCGACGCGACCTCAAGGCGCATGTGCCCGAGCGCCGCGCGGAGCTGGCGGTGGCGGCGCTGACCGCCCTTCGCGCCTACGTCGCCGCCGGGCGGCCGAGGATCGCCGGGATGGCGGCGAGCCGCTTCGAGGATTGGGCGATTGTCAGGGCCGCCTTGGTGTGGCTGGGCGAGCCGGACCCCTGGGCAACGAACGCGCGAGTCGCGGTCGGCGACGAGGCGCGCGCGGAGCATCACGAACTGATGCTGGCGATCAGCGCGGCGTTCGGCTTCGGGGAGTTTCGGGCGACGACCGAGATCATTGAGCGCGCGGAACGAGCGCAACGCGCGCAAGGCACGCAATACCCGGATGGTGCTGGGGAGAGCCTGTATCTGGCGCTGGCGACGGCCATGCCCCACGGCGTCAGCACGCGGGGTCTGGGGCGGTTCCTGAAGAAGTTTTCGGACCGCCGGGTGGACGGCATGTGGATCAAGGCGGCACCGAACGAGAAGACGGGTGGTCGCTACGCGATCATGTCGAAGGGCGCGGCTGCCTTGGTCGAGGCCGACCAGGGTGACGCCCAAGGGGAGCTGAGCTTGGACGGGGGGTTA
>CALLNA010000114.1 GCA_938005655.1 uncultured Novosphingobium sp. | reverse complement strand
CCCATGCTCTCCGCGCCCAAGCCGATCCCGCAGGGGCCGGAGAGCGTCGGCGCGGGCATCCCCGCCAACGTCCTGCGCCAGCGCCCGGACGTGCGCGAGGCCGAGCGCAACCTGGCCGCCGCCACGGCCCAGATCGGCGTCGCCAAGGCGCAGCTCTATCCCGCGCTCAACCTCTCCGGCAGCCTCGACACCGCGGCCGGCGGCGTGGGCGGCCTGTTCGAATCGATCACCGGCAGCCTGTTCGCCGGGCTGACCCAGTCGATCTTCAATGGCGGGCGGCTGAAGGCCCAGGTGCGGTCGAGCCAGGCCGCCGCCGAGGGCGCGCTGGCCGCCTACAAGTCCTCGGTGCTCACCGCGCTGGAGGACATCGAGAACGCGCTGGTCGCGCTGAGCGCCGCCCAGGAGCGCGAGCGCCAGTTCGCCATCGCCTTCGACGCGGCCAACGCCTCGGCCCTGCTGGCGCGCAGCCAGTACCGCACCGGCCTCACCGACTTCACCACGCTCAACACCCAGGAAGCCGCGCTGGTCTCGGCGCGCAACGGGCTGGTCCAGGCGCGCTCCGACAAGGCGACCGCGCTGATCGCGCTCTACACCGCGCTGGGCGGCGGCTGGGATTCCACGGTGACGCCGACCGCGCCGCCGCCAACCGCATCGTCCCCGGCCGGATCGCCCCCTACCGAATCGCCAAGGAAGAACTGACATGGCAGAAGAAGGCCTCGACGATTTCCTCGGCGTGAAGCCGCAGCCGGCCTGGCGCCGCTATGCCAAGTGGGGCGGGATCGCGCTCGCCGCGCTGATCGTGGTGTTGCTCCTGCTGCACTGGTTCGGCGGGTCGAGCGAGCCCGAATATTCGACCGCCAAGGTCGAGCGCGGCCAGCTCGTCACCAGCGTCTCGGCCACGGGCAAGCTCGCCCCGACCAACCAGGTGACGGTCGGCTCGCAGCTTTCCGGCCTGGTCATCAAGGTCCTGGTCGACGTCAACGACCGGGTCACGGCCGGGCAGGCCCTGGCCGAGATCGACCCGCAGCAGATCGAGGACCAGATCCGCCAGGGCCGCGCCCAGCTCGCGGCGAACCAGGCGCAGGTCCAGCAGGCCCGCGCCACGGTGGCGGAATCGCAGGCCCAGCTCGCCCGGCTGGAGGAGGTCTACAAGCTCTCCAACGGCCGCGTGCCCTCCAAGACCGAGCTCCAGACCGGCCGCGCCGACGCCCAGCGCGCGGTCGCCGCGCTGCGGGTGGCCGAGGCCAACGTCGTCGCCAGCCAGGCGGCGCTGTCGCAGAACCAGACCCAGCGCGACCGGGCGATCATCCGCTCGCCGGTCTCGGGCGTGGTCCTCGCCCGGCAGGTCGATCCCGGCCAGACCGTGGCCGCCTCGTTCAACACGCCGACCCTGTTCGTGATCGCCGAGGACCTGTCGGAGATGAAGCTGGAGGTGGCGATCGACGAGGCCGACGTCGGCTCGGTCAAGCAGGGCCAGCGGGCGACCTTCACCGTCGACGCCTTCCCCGGCAAGACCTTCCCGGCGGCGATCACCCGGGTCGAGATCGGCTCCAACCTCTCGGCCCAGGCGGCCAGCTCGTCGTCCTCGACCAGCAGCACGACCTCGACCACCGGGCAGGTCGTCTCCTATGCCGCCGACCTCTCGGTCGCCAACGCGGACCTGCAACTGCGCCCGGGGATGACCGCGACGGCGGACATCATCACCTCGGACAAGCAGAACGTGCTGCTCATCCCCAACGCCGCGCTGCGCTTCTCGCCGCAGCGGCAGTCCGCCGAAAGCGGCAGCAGCTCGGGCGGGATCACCGGCGCGATCAGCTTCCGCCCGCCGCGGCGCGGCGCCACTTCGGAACGGACGGTCAAGCTCAACCGCGGCGCCGCCCAGACCGTCTACGTCAAGGGCAGCGACGGCAAGCCCAAGCCGGTCCAGATCACCACCGGCAACACCAACGGATCGCAGACCGAGGTGCTCTCGGGCGACCTCAAGCCGGGCATGGAGGTCATCACCGGCCAGCTCGCCGGGTCGGACGGCGGCACCTCGCGGCGCAGCGGCGGCAGCGGGCAGCGGCGCGGCACGGGTGGCGGAGCCGGCGGCGGTGGCTGAGGAACCGCTCATCGCGCTGCGCGGCGTGACCAAGGTCTACGGCTCCGGGCCGACCGCCTTCGAGGCGCTCAAGGGCGTCGACCTCGACATCCAGCAGGGCGACTTCGTCGCGGTGATGGGGCCCTCGGGCTCGGGCAAGTCGACGACGATGAACATCCTCGGCTGCCTCGACGTGCCGACCGCCGGCTCGTTCCTGTTCCGCGGCCACCGGGTCGAGACGCTCGACCGCGACCAGCGCGCCCTGCTGCGGCGCAAGTACCTGGGCTTCGTCTTCCAGGGCTTCAACCTGCTGGCGCGGACCTCGGCGCTGGAGAACGTCGAGCTGCCGCTGCTCTATCGCGGCGACCCCAAGGCGGAGCGGCACGAGACCGCGCTGGCCGCGCTCGACAAGGTCGGGCTCAAGGACTGGTGGGACCATACCCCGGCCGAGCTTTCCGGCGGCCAGCAGCAGCGCGTCGCGATCGCCCGGGCCATCGTCACCGGTCCCGACGTGCTGCTGGCGGACGAGCCGACCGGCAACCTCGACAGCGAGCGCTCGATCGAGATCATGCAGCTCCTGACCGGGCTCAACCGCGATTCGGGGATCACCGTCCTGATGGTCACGCACGAGCCCGAGATGGCCGCCTTCGCCCGCACCGTGGTCCACTTCAAGGACGGGCTGGTCGACCGCATCGAGCAGAACGCCCCTGCCGGAACTGCGGCCGGAACCGCTGCCGGAGCCCCCGCCTGATGCTCGGCACGATCTTCCTCCTCGCCCTGCGCTCGATCCGGCGGCACATGCTGCGCTCGTTCCTGACGATCCTCGGCATCGTCATCGGCGTCGGCGCGGTCGTGGCGATGACCACGCTGGGCCAGGCGACCACCGCCGCAGTGCAGAAGCAGATCGCGGCGCTGGGCAGCAACGTCCTCCAGGTCCGCCCGGGCCAGGGCTTCGGCCGCGGCGGCGGCGGGCCGCGCCCGCCCGACTTCGACCCGTCCGACGTGGTCGCGGTCCAGCAGCAGATCACCGGCGTCACCGCCGTCGCCCCCCAGGCCCAGGCGAGCGCGACGGCGATCTATGAGGGGGCCAACTGGTCGACCACGATCAACGGCACGACCTCCGCCTATTTCGACGTCCAGCCCTGGCCGCTCACCGCCGGGCGCCTGTTCACCCCGGCCGAGGAGGAGGCGGGCAAGGCGGTCTGCATCATCGGCTCGACGGTCGCGACCAACCTGTTCCGCGGCGGCCGCGCCGTGGGCCAGCGCTTCCGCATCGGCAACGTGAGCTGCGACGTCATCGGCACCCTCTCGACCCGCGGCCAGGCCGGCTTCGGCGGCGACCAGGACGACGTGGTGATCATGCCGATCAAGACCGTGCAGCGCCGCTTCACCGGCTCGACCGACGTGCGCCTGATGCTGGTCGGGGTCGACCAGGCCTATTCGACCACGCAGGTCCAGGCCTCGCTCACCGACCTGCTGCGCGAGCGGCGCCACCTGACCGCCGGGCAGGACGACAACTTCAACATCTTCGACACCAAGCAGATCTCCGACACCCTGACCGGGACCACCACCCTGCTGACCCAGATCGTAGCGGCGGTGGCGGCGATCAGCCTGGCGGTGGGCGGCATCGGGATCATGAACATCATGCTGGTGTCGGTGACCGAGCGCACCCGCGAGATCGGCATCCGCCTGGCGATCGGCGCGGTCGCCAACGAGGTGCTGATGCAGTTCCTGGTCGAGGCGGTGGTGCTCTCCTGCCTCGGCGGGATCATCGGCCTGCTGCTGGCCCAGGTGGTGATCGCCGTGGCGACGCCGCTGATGCAGGTGCCCTGGACCTTCGCCCCGGAGATCAACCTGGTCGCCTTCCTGCTCTCGGCGCTGATCGGCGTGGTCTTCGGCTACTTCCCCGCCCGCCGCGCCGCCTCGCTGAACCCGATCGACGCCCTGCGGCACGAGTAGAGTCGTCCGTTATGGGGTAGAGCATCCCCCTCCTCGTTCCCCTCCCGTTCGTCACCCCGGGCTTGACCCGGGGTCCCGCTTTCCTTGTCCGGCGTCGCGCAATGAAGAAGCGGGGCCCCGGATCAAGTCCGGGGCGACGAAGTTCGGGGGAGGAGGAGGAGGAGGAGAGAAAGAGAGACGGACACGCCTCATCGCCCGCTGGCGAATGCGGGGTAACGCCGGGAGGGAAGAACGCAGGCGGGAAACGGCCGGCGGTAGGTGCCTGGAC
>CALLNA010000113.1 GCA_938005655.1 uncultured Novosphingobium sp. | reverse complement strand
TAGGCATCCTGACGATCAACATCGCGGGCTTCGCCGGGCCGCTGATCGCCACGACCACGCCGAACCTGCCGCATCCCGGCACTTTCGCCGACGAGACCGCCTTCGCCGCCGCCTTCCTGCTGTTCGAGGGCAAGATGCGGGCGCTGTTCACCCTGCTGTTCGGCGCCTCGATGCTGCTGTTCCTCGAACGGGCCGAGGCGGCGGGCAAGGAGGCCGGCGCGCTCCAGCTGCGGCGGCTCGGCTGGCTCGCGCTGTTCGGCTACCTCCACTTCGCGCTGATCTGGTGGGGCGACATCCTGTTCACCTATGCGTTGTGCGGCTTCGTCGCGCTGATGTTCCGCTTTGTGCCGACCCGCCCGCTGGTGATCTGCGCCCTGGCGATCTTCACGCTCTACCATGCCCAGGGCGCGGTGACGGGCCTGCCGGAGGTGATCGCGGAGGAGCACGTCCGGCTCGGCGACGCGACGCCCGCCGAGATCGCCAGCCACGGCGGCCTGATGCGCGACAAGCTCGCCCGCATGGAGCGCGAGCTGGCGCTCTATCGCGGGTCCTATCCCACCCAGGTCGCCGAGCGCGTGACCGCCGAGCGCTTCTTCCCCCTCGCCATGGCGGTCGGCTCGTTCTGCGAGACGCTGCCGCTGATGCTGCTCGGCATGGCCCTCTACCGCAGCGGCCTGTTCAGCGGGCGCTGGCCGCCGGGCCGTTTGAAGGCCCTTGCGGCCCTGGGCCTGGCGCTCGGCGGAGCGGCGACGGCGGCCGCCCTCGCCTGGGCCTGGCCGCGCCATTTCCCGCCGGTGGCGATGAACGCCCTGCTGGCGAGCTGGATGGCCCTGCCGCACCTCCTGATGGCCCTCGCCTATGCCGCCCTGCTGATGCTGGCCGCGCCGCGCTTGCTGACCACATGGGTCGGCGTCCGACTCGCCGCGGCGGGGCGCATGGCCTTCACCAACTACATCGCGACCAGCCTGGTGATGACCGCGCTGTTCTACGGCTGGGGCCTCGGCCTTTTCGCCCGGGTCGGGGACGCCGGGCAATGGCCGTTCGTGCTGCTCGGCTGGGCGCTGATACTCGGCTGGAGCAAGCCCTGGCTCGCCCGATCCGCCCAGGGACCGCTCGAATGGCTGTGGCGTTCGCTCACCGAATGGCGGTTTGTCGCTTTCCGGCGATAAACGCTATTGCGATCCTTTCGCAGTAATGCCACATTGGATTCGACCGAGGAGTTCCGATGTACATCTGCATCTGCAACGCGATTCGTGAAACCGACCTCCGCAGCGCCGCCCGCACCTGCCAGGGCGATCCCGATGCGGTCTATGCCGCGCTCGGCAAAACTCCCCAATGCGCCCAATGCCTTGACGAGGCCGCCGAGATCCTGATCGAGGAGCGCTTCGCGGCCGAGACGGACTCGCTCCAGCTCGCCTGACGGCTATTGCGACTGCCCTGCACGGGCGGAAAAGAGGCCGGAAAACATAGCTGACGCGGATCATTCTCAACACCAGTTGAGAACCGTTTTTCCTAGGAAATCCGCGGGTTTGGCTTGCCTGAACCGGCTTAAATCCCTACATGCGCCCCATCATTGGGACAAATGCAGGAGGCGGCCATGAAGGGCGACGCCAAGGTCATCGAATACCTCAACAAGGTGCTGCTCAACGAGCTTACCGCGATCAACCAGTACTGGCTCCACTACCGGATGCTCGACAACTGGGGCGTGGCCAAGCTGGCCGACTACGAGCGCCACGAATCGATCGACGAGATGAAGCACGCCGACAAGCTGGCGGAGCGCATCTTCTTCCTCGAAGGCCTGCCGAACTTCCAGAACGTGGGCAAGCTGCGCATCGGCGAATCGGTCGAGGAAATCCTGCGCGCCGACCTCGCGGTCGAGCTGGAGGCCGTGCCGATGCTCAAGGAAGCGATCGCCCACTGCGAGTCCGTGCGCGACTACAACAGCCGCGAGCTGTTCGAGGACATCCTCGACAGCGAGGAGGAGCACATCGACTTCCTCGAGAAGCAGTTCGACCTGATCGCCCGGATGGGGATCGAGAACTATATCCAGCTCCAGAGCAAGCCCGCCGAAAGCTGAGCCCTCCCAAGCTCCTCCCTGCTCGCGCGGCGAATGGGGAGGTGGCAGGCCGCAGGCCTGACGGAGGGGCAATCGCGTGGCGATTATGGGTTTGCCAACTCGGGTCGAATGACCGGGATGGGGCGGGAAGCGGAGGCCACCCACGCATCTCGTCGCCCCGGACTTGATCCGGGGCCCCGCTTCTTCGCGCGCGACGTCGGAACAGCAAAGCGGGACCCCGGATCAAGTCCGGGGTGACGAAACGGGTGGGAACGTCCGCCCGGTCTGATTTTCAAGCTGCATGATCCCCAATCGCGTAGGGCCTTCCCCTCCCCATTTGTGCTTCGCAAAAACGGGGAGGAACTTAGCCCATCACTTCGCGAAGGGGTTCTTCGGGCTCCGTAGCGTCAGGCGGATCGGCACGGCGTCGAAGCCCAGCTCGCGGCGGATGCCGTTGATCAGGTAGCGCCGGTAGCTTTCCGGCAACTGGTCCAGCCGTGTCCCGAACAGGACGAAGCCCGGCGGGCGGGTCTTGGCCTGGGTGATGTAGCGCAGCTTGATCCGCTTGCCGCCCGGCGCGGGGGGCGGGTTGGCCGCCAGGGCATCGTCGAACCAGCGGTTGAGCAGGCCGGTCGGCACCCGCTTCGACCAGGCCTCTCGGATCTCGAAGGCGGCGCGGATCAGCGTGTCGAGCCCCTTGCCGGTGCGCGCCGAGAGGGTGAGCAGCGGCACGCCCTTGACCTGGGCCAGCCCCTCGTCGAGCGCGCCGCGGATGCCGTTGAACAGGCCCGAGGCGTTCTCGGCCACGTCCCACTTGTTGACCGCGATGAGGAGCGCCCGCCCCTCCTCCAGCACCATCGAGGCGATCTTGAGGTCCTGGTGCTCCAGCCCCTGGGTCGCGTCGAGCAGCAGGACGACGACCTCGGCGAAATCGATCGCGTGGCGCGCGTCGGCGACGGCGAGCTTCTCCAGCTTCTCGGTCACGCGGGCCTTCTTGCGCATCCCGGCGGTGTCGATCAGCCGGACCTCGCGCGCCTCGCCCGACGCGGGATCGGTCCAGAGCCAGTCGACCGCGATCGAATCGCGGGTGATTCCCGCCTCGGGCCCGGTGAGCAGGCGGTCCTCGCCGAGCAGGGCGTTGATCAGGGTCGACTTGCCCGCGTTGGGCCGGCCGACGATGGCCAGCTGGAGCGGCCCGCCGGCCGCTTCCTCGTCGTCCGCGTCGGCGTCGTCCTCTGCCGGCGCGCCGTCCTCGGCCTCGTCCTCGAGATGGGGCCGCAGGGCCTCGAACAGGTCGGCGAGGCCCTGGCCGTGCTCGGCGGAAAGCGCCACCGGCTCGCCGAAGCCGAGCGAGAAGGCCTCGTAGAGCCCGCCGTCGCCGGCCTTGCCCTCGGCCTTGTTGGCGACCAGCACCACCGGCACCTCGGCCTGCTGGCGCAGGTAGCGGCCGATCTCCTCATCGAGCGGGGTCAGCCCCGCCCGCGCGTCGATCACGAACAGGGCGACGTCCGCGCCCTTGAGCGACGCCTCGGTCTGCTGGCGCATCCGGCCCGAGAGGGTCGCGGCGTCCTCGTCCTCCCAGCCCGCGGTATCAACGATGGTGAAGTCGAGGCCGAGCAGGTGCGCCTCGCCGAAGCGGCGGTCGCGGGTGACACCGGGCTGGTCGTCGACCAGGGCGAGCTTCTTGCCGACGAGCCGGTTGAACAGCGTCGACTTGCCGACATTGGGCCGGCCGATGATGATCACCTGCGGCAAGTGGGACGAAGACATTGCCGGGCACTGGCCGCAAACCCGCGGGAACACAAGCCTTCCGGCAGCGGCGGACCGGGCCGCTTACCTGAAATTAACCCAGGGCCTGCAAAAACCCGCCGCATGAAAGGGCAAATTCTTGCAGGGGTGTCCGCCGCCCTCGCCATCGCCGCTCCGGCGATCGCGAAGAGCGCGATCGACTTCGACGGCGACGCGAGGGACGTGTCCGGCGGCGGCTCGGCGCAGCTGCCGCAGGTCCTGCAATGCGTGCCCTATGCCCGGAAGGTCTCGGGCGTGAAGCTCTACGGCGACGCCTGGACCTGGTGGGACCAGGCCGCCGGCCGCTACGAGCGCGGGTTCCGTCCGCGGGTGGGTGCGGTCCTGGCGTTCAAGCCCCATGGCAACATGCGCCTGGGCCACGTCGCCGCGGTCAGCCGGATCATCGATTCGCGGACCATCCTGATCCGTCACGCCAACTGGTCGCCGATCAACGGCCGCCGCGGCCAGATCGAGGACAACGTCCGCGCGATCGACGTCTCGGAGGACAACGACTGGAGCGAGGTGCGCGTCTGGTACGACCCGATCCAGGACCTGGGCGGCACGCGCTGGCCGATCAGCGGGTTCATCTACAACCGCCCGGCCAAGCGGCTCGACGACGGCTCCGTCCTGGCGCGGGTCCAGCAGCGCAAGGCCCAGCCCGCGGCCCGGTCCACGGTCCAGCTCGCCCGCGCCGACCGGCGCGAGAACGGGCGAATCCAGCCGGCGAGCTATGCCCGCAGCGCCGACCCGATCGGCGAGATCATCGCCGCGCGCTCGGCGGGCACGCGGGTCGCGGCCCGCAACGATTCGCGGCGGTTCGACTAGAGAAAGTCCGATTCAGCGCGGCTGAACCGGGTACGGCACCGGCCCGCTCCCACGCAAGTGGATCAGACCCTAGGCTTTCGCGACCGGCGGATTCTCGCCGAGATCCTCGTACCAGGCCTCGACCGGGCCGGTCAGCTTGATCGTCAGCGGCTGGCCCTTGCGGTCCATGGTCTTGCCGGCCTGGACCCGCACCCAGCCTTCGGAAATGCAGTATTCCTCGACATTGGTGCGGACCACGCCCTTGAAGCGGATGCCGACGCCGCGTTGCAGCTTGTCCGCGTCGAAGAACGGGCTGCGCGGGTTGATCGCCAGGTGATCGGGGGGCACGTCGGGGCCGGAAACGGTTTCTTCGCTCATGCGAGGCGCTCTAGGGTCCTCTCGGCGCTTGTCAATTCGCGCCGACTTCCCTAAGGGCGCGCTTCCGCAGGCTTCAGCCTAGTGGGCGCGTAGCTCAGTGGTAGAGCACACCCTTCACACGGGTGGGGTCGCAGGTTC
>CALLNA010000112.1 GCA_938005655.1 uncultured Novosphingobium sp. | reverse complement strand
ACAAGAACGATCCGTTCCGCCTGATGGGCTTCGGCCACCGCGTCTACAAGAACTACGATCCGCGCGCGACGGTCATGCAGAAGACCGTGCGCGAGGTGTTCGACGCGCTCAAGGTCAACGATCCGCTGTTCGAGACCGCGCTGCGGCTCGAGGAGATCGCGCTGAGCGATCCCTACTTCATCGAGAAGAAGCTGTTCCCGAACGTCGACTTCTACTCGGGCATCATCCTCTCGGCGATCGGCTTCCCGACCACGATGTTCACCGCGCTGTTCGCCCTCGCCCGCACCGTGGGCTGGGTCGCGCAGTGGAACGAGATGATCTCCGACCCCGGCCAGAAGATCGGCCGTCCGCGCCAGCTCTACACGGGCCCGACGCAGCGCGACTACGTGCCGCTCGACAAGCGCTGATCGCGCAGGGATCGATAAACAGGAAGGCGCGTCCCGCGGGGCGCGCCTTTTCCTTTTGGGGCATGGGATTGCGAAGATCGCGCCGCCTCCCCCTTCCAGGGGAGCCGTCTTGCCTCAAGGCCCCGCCGGCACTTCAAGGATGAACCGCGCGCCCTGGCCCGGCGCGCTTTCCACGGTCAGGTCGCCGCCCATCGCCCGCGCCAGGCGGCGCGAGATGTAGAGCCCAAGGCCCGAGCCGCCGTCGCCGCTGCGCCCCAGGCGCTCGAACTTCTCGAAGACCCGCGCCTGGTCCTCGGCGGAGAGGCCCGCGCCCTGGTCGGCGACGATCACCCGGGCACGGTCGCCCTCGCGCTCCAGCCTGACCCAGACCTGCGAATTCTCCGGCGTGTAGCGGATCGCATTGCCGATGAGGTTGAGCAGAACCTGCAATACCCGGCGGAACTCGGCGACGGCGGGCATCAGGTCCCCGACGCGCGGCGCGTCGATCGTGATCCCGCGCTCCCGCGCCTTGACCCCGAGGATGCCCGCGGCGCGGCGGGCGACGTCGCCGAGGTCGATCTCGTCGGGCATGGTCGTGAAGCCCTCGGCTTCGACCACCTCCAGATCGGCCATGTCGTCGATCAGGGCGAGCAGGTGCTGCCCGGCCGAGGCGATGTCCGCGGCATAGGCGCTATAGGCGTCGTCGAGCGGTCCGGCCATGCGGGTGCGGATCGTCTCGGCCGTGGCGATGATCCGCGAGATCGGCTGCCGCAGCACGGGGGCGAGGTCCATGCCGATCAGGCGCTGGCCCGATGCGCTCGCGGCCACGGGCGCCTCCGCTTCGGCCAGCGGCGTTTCCGGCACCAGGTAAAGCTCGAAGCCGGACGGCTCCTCGCCCGGCGTCTCGACCGGGACCAGCGCGGCCTTCCACCGGCGCGCCGAGCCTTCGATGCCCAGCTCCGCCCCGTCGAGCAGCCGCCAATGCATCGGCTGCTTGTGGCCGTCGCCCTCGATCCGGACGAATTCGGTCCAGGGACGGCCGATCCCGCCGCGCATCGCGGTGAGCAACCCGGCGAGGTCGGACGCCGCACTCTCTACAGCGAGCAGGCATTGGCGGGCATCGAGCCGCGCGGTCAGCTCGGCCAGGGTGCGGTCGATCTCGGTGCGGCGGCGGATCGCCAGGTCGGCGTCGTCGGGCGGCAGCGGCGCGGTGCGCCAGTTGCGGACCACGATCGAGCAAGGCGCGTCCTCCCCGGCGCCCGGCTCGACCTCGATCCAGGCGGTGACGGCCTCCGTCCCGTCCTGCGCGGTGATCGGCCGGGCGAGCTTGAGCCCGAAGCGGCGCGCCTTGCGGACCGTATCGAGCAGGGCGGGAATGGCGATGGTTCCGGGCAGCTCGCCGCCGCAGCGGAGCTGGAGTCCGGCCAGCGGTTCGTCGGCCGAGAGTAGCCGGTCGTCCCGATCGCTCAGCCCCCGGGCCAGCACGACGCCCCCCGCCACGACTCAGGCCCCCACCGGCGGCAGGGCGGCCGCCAGGATTTCGGCGGCGCGGTCGGGGCCGACACGGTCCCAGTCCGGCGGCAGCGGCGCGTCGGGGTGCAGGATGAGGAGCTGCTCGGCGATGGCCTCCTGCTTCAGGCCCGCGGCGCGCAGGGCCAGGGCGAGGCGCAAGGACTGGCCTTCGCCGGTCGCGAGCAGCACGGTGTCGCGGTCCTGCCAGGCGGCCATGCCGAGCGCGGTCGCGAAGATCGCGACGCCGGCATGGGCGAGCGACAGCGCGGCGATCGCGCCTCCGCCCATCCCTGTGACCAGGCGCGCGGCGAGCGCCAGGCGGCTGCGGCCCTCGTCGTAGCCGGCGCGGATGGCCGCCTCGGCCCCGGCCTGCGCCGCATCGTCGTCGACCGCGCGCAGGGCCTCGAGCGCGCCATGGAGCAGGTCGGCCGGCAATTCGCCCAACGGGAGCTGCATCCGGCGCTGGGCCTGGGCGAACCGGGCCTGGGCGGCGAGCAGGTTCATCGCCAGGGCCGAGGTCGCCGGATCGTTCGAGGCGAGCAGCGCCTGGAGCAAGGGCGGCAGAACCGGGTCCAGCGCGAGGCGCCGTTGCAGGCGCTCGGTCAATTGCCATTCCAGGGCTAGGGCATGGACGTGCCCGAGCAGTCCCGGGACCTCGGCCAGCGCCGCGACCAGGGCCTCGGTCAGGGCCGGGTCGTGGTTCCCCGGCTCGCCGTCCCCCGTCCTGGCGTCGAGCAACTGGCGTGCGATGTCGCCCATCGCGCCGCGCACCCCCGCGACGATCTCGTCCCCGAACATCGCATGACGCGCGCCCGACAGCAGGTGCCGCATGATCGGCGCGGCCGACCGCAGCACGGCGTCGCCCTGCGCGAGGCGTTCGCGCAAGGCGGCGTCCACCGTCTCTTCGCTGGGCGTGGCGGCGCTGTGGCTCATCCCGTTTCCATAGCGCGGCTTGGTTAAGCTCGCGTTAGGCGCGATGGCCGGTTGGGCCAGGCGACGCCGAGCGCGGCCAGGGCCACAGCCAGCGCGGGCAGCAGGCCGCCGGGCATCCCGCCCGCGACGCCCGCGACCACGGCCAGGGCCAGGGCGACGAGCCCGCGGTCCTCTAGCCAGCGCGCCCATCCCGCATCGATCAGTTGCGGGAGCAGGCGGAGCATGGCGACCAGCATGACCGCCGGGAAGGCGTGGACGAAGGCCCCCTCGCCCGGCGCGGCGGCCTGGCTCCAGCTCAGGATCAGGACCAGCGCAAGGTCGTAGCCCCAACCGAACAGCAGTTCGCGCGGCAAGGCAGAGCGCGGCAGGTTTAGCGAATGGCGCTCGATCCGCAGCAGGATGCTCGCCGCCCGGCGCAGCACGTCGGCCGCGGCGCAGAGCACCAGCGCCGTCGCCGCATACTGGAACCACCCGGCGCCTAGCGCGAGCAGGACCGCTGCGAGGGCGAGGAAACCCACCGCATTGCCGCCGCTGCCAGAATGGAGCAGCGCCGGTCCGACCGAGCGGACCGCGAGGCGCGCGCCCATCTCGCTGGCCGAGCCGGCCCCGGCGGTGCCGGTGTGCTGGCGGAACCATTCGCCCTCGGCCAGTTGCGCCTCGCCCTCGTCGCGGACCAGGCGCCAGGCACCGCCCTCGCGAAGACCGCCGGGCAGCATCCGCTGGGCGACGCCCGCCTGGAGCCCGATCCGCTGGAGCGAGGAGGCCGCGTCGCAGTCGGCCGGCAGGTCGGCTAGTCGCTCGATCAGGCTGCCGGGCAGGCGCATCGCCCCGGCGGCGGCGTGGTTGAGGTCGATTCGCTCGAAGCCCGCAGGCTGGC
>CALLNA010000111.1 GCA_938005655.1 uncultured Novosphingobium sp. | reverse complement strand
GGGCGTGCCGCCGCTGGCCGATACCTTCAAGATCCGGCTCGGCCTCGATCGCATGGTCCGCGACGGCTATCAGATCAACCATTCGGGCGTCGGCCCGGATGCCATGGCCAACGTCAACTACTGGGCGGCCCGGCTTTCGATGGTCGCGGACCTCACTCCCAACCTCGAGAACTACTTCATCGGCAGCTACACCGTTTCGGACAACTACAACGTCGCTTTCCGGGTGGTCGGCTACGATCCCAACTCGACCCGCGCTCAGATGCCCTATGCGCGGGCGCAGTACCTGCGCCAGCAGGCGCGCGGCGACGGGCCCTGGGACATCGAGAACAGCCACCCCGATCCCAAGCTGCGGATGGAAACCTGGCAGGTCATCAACACCACGACCTGGCATGCCAGCGACAGTCTGACGATCAAGAATATCGCCAGCTATACCGAGTTCCGCGAAACCTCGCGGTTCTCCATCCAGGGCGACAATTTCCTGACGCCCCAAGGCACCAACGCCTTCTACAACATCCAGCTCAACAACACGCCCGGCTACAACAACTCCAGCCAGAACACCTATACCGAGGAGCTTCAGTTCATCGGCACGGCGGCGGGCGGGCGTCTGAAGTGGCAGGCCGGCGGCTATTTCGAGAACAGCGATCCGCTGGGCTTCACCTCGCAGTCGACCACAATCGGCCTGCAATGCGCCGATTCCTTCACCTTCCAGTGCACGGCCAGCCCGCCGACCAATTTCGGGCCGACGATCGGCAACGTCTTCATCAACACGCTGTCGATCCCCTATCAGAAGACCTGGTTCCGCAGCCGCGGGCTCTACGCCCAGGCGACCTACGACATTACCGACAGGCTCGCGGTGACGGGCGGCTTCCGCTACACGTGGGACTCGATGACGCACCGCTACGATGGCGTCGCCGTCGGTTTCGCCGCGAACGATACCCCGACCTTCTTTTGCAGTAACGTCGTCCGGGTGAACGGCCCGACCTCGCCGTCTAATCCGAAGGGCGTCGTCTTCCTGTCCGGGCTCGGCGAGCACGATCGCTGCAACGTCACCTTCTCGACCAAGTCGAGCGCGCCGACCTGGGCGCTCGACCTCGAATACAAGCCGTTCGACGATGCGATGCTCTATGCCAAGTGGTCGCGCGGCTATCGCGCAGGGGGCGTGGCCTCGGCCAACATCTATTTCGAGACGTGGCAGCCCGAGAAGGTCGATGCCTACGAGATCGGTGGCAAGTTCTCGTTCCGCGGGCCTGTGCGCGGCTATTTCAACGTCGCGGGCTTCTATAACGACTTCCGCAACCAGCAGATCCAGCACACCCTGGTTCGCGCGTCGACCAGCCCGTTGCTGGGCGGCAGCGCGATCATCAATGCGGGCAAGTCGCGGATCTGGGGCATCGAGGTCGACGCTGCCGCCACCTTCTTCGACCGCCTGAAGGTGGACGTGGGCTATACCTACCTTAACACCAAGGTGCTGAGCCTCGCTCCGGTCACGCTGACCCCCGACGAGCTCCTGGTGTGGAGTTCGGTGCCCTCGACCGCTACGGCGGGAACCCGCCTGCCGCTTTCCCCCAGTCACCGTCTGAGCCTGACGGGCACCTATACTTTCCCGATCGATCCCAGCGCCGGGAAGCTGTCGGTCAGCGCGACCTACACCTACACCTCGGACCAGAATATCTCCTCGGCGGCAGTGACCCCGCTGTTCTACCAGATACCGGACCAGCATATGCTCAACCTGAGCCTCAACTGGAACGACTTCCTGGGGCAGCCGATCGACCTCTCGGTCTTCGCGACCAACGTCACCAATGCGGCCTATCCGCAGGCGGTGGTCCAGGCTTGGCAGTCCTACGGCTACGAATCGCAGCTCTTCAACGAGCCGCGCATGGTCGGCGGACGGATCAAGTACCGTTTCGGCAGCTAAGCCCGCCTTCCTCGTCAGACCTGCGGCGGCCTCCCCTTTCGGGAGGTCGCCGTTGTGTTTCAAGGACCTCTGCGGCATAGCCACGCCCCGACAAGGGGATCGTACCAATGGCAAACGCCGCGCGCAGGGTAGGGGCCGAGAGCTCGGCGACACGCGCGCTGATCGTCGAGGCGGCCGAGCAGGTGATGCTCGAGGAAGGCTATGCCGCGGCCAGCACCCGGCGGGTCGCGGCGCGGGCCGGGCTCAAGCCGAGCCTGGTCCACTATTATTTCCCGGCGACCGAGGACCTGCTGCTCGCGGTCAACCACAAGGGCGCGGCGGAAGGCGACCGGCGGCTGGAGGAGGCGCTGGCCTCGCCCGATCCGCTGCGTGCGCTGTGGAAGACCATGACCGACACCAGCCAGACCGCCCTGGCGCTGGAGACCATGGCGCTCGCCAACCACCGCAAGGCGATCCGCACCGAGATCGCGCGCCATGTCGAGGAAGTCCGCGCCCGCCAGGTCGCAGCCTTCGAGCGCCTGCTCGGCGAGCGCATGACCCGCTTCGCCGGCCCGCCCGAGGCGCTCGCCCTGGTCCTGACCGGGATCGGACGCGCGCTCATAATGGAAGGCGCGCTGGGGGTATCGGCAGGACACGCCGAGGCCGCGAAATGGGTCGAAGGCCTGCTGGACGCGCTGATGCCGGCGGGCGAGGGGTAGCGGCGGGCGTAGGTCTCCCATATCGTCGAGACAGGGGGCTAACGGTAATCCTCCCCCGACGGGAGGTGGGGGCTGCCCACCATCAGCGGCTCGCCCTTGCTCCCAAGGCCCCGATCGCGCAGGTAGCATCTCATGCATTCCGCCGCCGGAACCTCGCTGCTTCAGGAAGGCTTCGTCCTGCTCGGCTTCGCGCTGGCCTTCGTGCTGGTGTTCCGCCGGCTCGGGCTGGGCGCTACCCTGGGCTATCTGCTCGCGGGCGCGGTGGTCGGGCCGCAGGTGCTGGGGCTGGTCGGGGACGCCAAGGAGAAGCTGGGCGTCGCCGAACTGGGCATCACCCTGCTGCTGTTCGTCGTCGGGCTGGAGCTGAACCCGGCGCGGCTGTGGAAGATGAAGCGCGACATCCTCGGGCTCGGCCTGCTCCAGGTCGCGGCCGGCGGGCTTGCGCTCGCCGGGCTGATCGCGCTGACCGCCGGGTTCCCCCCGGCCGCGGCGCTGGCGCGGGGCCTGCCGCTGGCCCTGTCCTCGACCGCGCAGGTCCTGCCGATGCTGCAAAGCTCGGGCCGGCTGCGCACGCCCTTCGGCGAGCGGGCCTTCGCGATCCTGCTGTTCCAGGATCTCTCGATCATCCCGCTGATCACGATCGTCGCGGCGCTGAGCCGCAATCCGGCCGACGCCGGCGGGCCGCCGGGCTGGCAGCTCGCGCTGTGGACGGTCGCGGCGGTGGCCGGGCTGATCGCCGTCGGACGCTTCGTGATCCGCCCCCTGTTCCGCCTGATCGGCAACCTCGGCGAGCGCGAGATGTTCGTCGTCGCCGCGCTGTTCACCGTGATCGCCTCGGCCGTGGTGATGGAGTTCCTCGGGCTGTCGACGGCGCTCGGTGCCTTCGTCGCGGGGGTGATGCTGGCGGATTCGCCCTATCGGCATGAACTGGAGGCGGATGTCGAGCCGTTCCGCTCGATCCTGCTCGGCCTGTTCTTCCTGTCGGTCGGGATGATGCTGAACCTCCACGCCATCGCCGAGCGGCCGCTGTTCGTGATCGGCATGGCGGCGATGCTGATCGTCGTGAAGACCGCGATCGTCGCCCTGGTCGCCCGGGCTTTCGGCGTGACCTGGCGCGGGGCCTTCGCGCTCGGCGTGCTGCTGAGCCAGGGCGGCGAGTTCGGCTTCGTGCTGTTCGCCCAGGCGCAGAACGCCTTCCTGATCGATCCCGCGGCGGCGAGCCTGTTCGGCGCGGTCGTCACCCTCTCGATGGCGACGACGCCGTTCCTGATGATGGCCACCCGGCGTTTCCGCGAGGCGGCGCAGGCGGAGCCGAGCGGCACCCGCGAGGGTCCGCACAGCGACGGGGCCAATGCGCTGATCGTCGGCTATGGCCGTTTCGGCCAGACCGTGGCGCAGATGCTGATCGCCAGCGACGTGCCCGTAACCCTGATCGACACCGACATCGAGATGATCGACGTCGCCCGCGACTTCGGCGCCAAGGTCTATTTCGGCGACGGCACCCGGCTCGACGTGCTGCGCCAGGCCGGCGCGGCCGAGGCCGAGCTCATCATGTTCTGCATCGACGGCGACCAACTCGGCGCGGACCTGATCGAGGCGGTGCATAAGGCCTTCCCCGACGCCGCGATATACGTCCGCGCCTTCGACCGGCGCGCCGTGGTCAAGCTGCGCGGCACGCCCGCGACCTACGTGGTGCGCGAGGTGCTGGAATCGGCGGTGAAGATGGCGCGTCTGGCGCTCGACGGGATCGGCGTCGGGCTGGAGCAGGTCGACCGCGCCGAGGCCATGTACCGTGCCCGCGACAAGGAGCGGCTGCGCGTCCAGATCGAGACCGGCGACATGACCGCGGCGCGCGACCGGATCATCACCATGCGCCGCGACGGGCCGGGGCCCAAGGAAACCTAAATAGCGGGAAACGAAAGATAGCGGGAGAGGATCGCCGGTTCGTGCATTGGGGAGATGCCCCTTAGTGCAGGAGATTCACATGGCTTTCGTTCTCCCCGACCTTCCCTATGCCCCCGACGCATTCGGCGCGACGCTCTCGGCCGAGACCTTCGAGTATCACCACGGCAAGCACCACAAGGCCTATGTCGACAAGACCAACGAGCTGGCTCCCAAGGCCGGGCTGGAAGGCAAGTCGCTGTCCGAGGTGATCCGCGCCGCGCACGAGAAGGGCGACAAGGGCCTGTTCAACAATTCCGCGCAGATCTGGAACCACAGCTTCTACTGGCAGTCGCTGACCCCCAAGGCGCAGCAGCCCTCGGGCGAGCTGGCCGACCGGATCGCGGCGGACTTCGGCTCGGTCGAGGCGCTGGTCAAGAAGCTGGCGGAAGAGGGCGCGGGCCACTTCGCCAGCGGCTGGGCTTGGCTGGTGCTGGAAGGCGACAAGCTCAAGGTCACGTCGCTGCACGACGCCGATACCCCGGTGGTCCACGCCGGCCTCAAGCCGCTGCTGACCGTCGACGTCTGGGAGCACGCCTATTACATCGACTACCGCAACGCGCGGCCGAAGTATCTTGAAGCCGTGCTGAACCAGGCGCTCGCCTGGGATTTCGCCGCCACGAACCTCGACGGCAAGGGCGTGAGCCGGGCCGACCAGCAGGGCTAGGCCCAGCCGACGGCGGGGCGATTGGCGCGAATTCTAGCGCGGAACTTTATTTCGTCAACCGTGTATATGAAATAATATAATTACTCCAATTCGGTTGATAATCGCCCCGTTAGCGCTCAAATTCCTCAAGGGACTTGTTTGCTGAGTCGAGCAAGAGGAGGTTTATGGGAGGAGAGCACGGCCAAGGTGGCAGCGCCCGCGAGCAGGAGGTCGAGCGGGCGATCGTCCACCTGCGGCAGGCCATAGACGCGATGGTCAAGGCGGAGCTGCCGCTGGCCAGCGCCTACGCCGATTTCGCGCTGTCGATCTGCCTGCGGAGAAAGGACGAGGAGAAGGACTGACCTGCCGGAAGGACGGAGCGCCGCCGATCGTCCTGCCGTCACCCTGAAGCTGCTAGCCCTTCGCGCGCCACGCGGATCAGGGCGTCGATGTCGAGGTGCCGTTCCAGGTCCTCGGCGATGCGGTCGAGGGCCTGGTCGACCGCCGTTTCATAGTCGGTCCCGACCGCCGTCGCGCCCAGCCTCGCCAGCAGCGCAGCGCGTTGCGCGGGATCGGCGAGGAGGCCGTGGACATAGGTCCCGAGTACCCGCCCGTCGGGGCTGATCGCGCCGTCCGGGCGGCCATCCGCGAACCGGGCGAAGGGGCGGGCGAGGCCCGGGCCCGAGGTCTCGCCCAAATGCATCTCGTAGCCATGGAACGACGCGCCGAGCGCTTCGCCGGCCACCGGGCGTAGCGTCTTCTCCGGGGTCAGGACCGTATCGAGATCGAGCAGGTCCAGCCCAGCAGCCGTGGTGGGCGGACCCTCAAGGCCGAGCGGGTCGGCGATCGAGCGGCCGAGCATCTGATAGCCGCCGCATAGCCCCAGCACCATGCCGCCGCGCCGCCGGTGCGCGGCGATGTCGATGTCCCAGCCTTGCGTGCGCAAGAACGCCAGGTCGGCGAGGCTGGCCTTGGAGCCGGGCAGCACGACCAGGGTGGCCTCAGCCGGGATCGACCGGCCCGGCGGGACCATGACCAGTTCGACCGCGGGCTCCAGCTTCAAGGGATCGAGGTCGTCGAAGTTCGAGATGCGCGGCAGGATCGGGCAGGCGATCACCAGGCGCCCGTCTGCCGGGTCGGACGGCCGCTCCAGCCGCACCGCGTCCTCGCTCGGCAGCAGCGCGGCAGACGGCAGCCAGGGGACGAGGCCGAAGCCGGGCCAGCCGCTCAACTCCTCGATCTGGCGATAGCCGTCGGCGAACAGCGCGGGATCGCCGCGGAACTTGTTGATGATGAAGCCGCGGATCGTCGCCGCGTCGGCCGGATCGAGCACGGTTTTTGTCCCGACCACCGCGGCGATCACCCCGCCGCGATCGATGTCGCCGACCAGCACGACCGGAACCCGCGCCGCCCGCGCGAAGCCCATGTTGGCGATGTCGCCGGCGCGGAGGTTGATCTCGGCGGGCGAGCCGGCGCCCTCGACCATCACCATGTCGCACTGGCCACGCAGGCGCGCGAAGCTCTCCAGCACCTCGCCGAGCAGGGCGCCGCGACCCATGCGGAAGTTGTCCGCGCCGAGGGTGCCGCGAACCCTGCCGTGGACGACGAGCTGCGAGGTCATGTCCGCCTGGGGCTTGAGCAGCACGGGATTCATGTCGCTGTGCGGAGGCACCCGGCAGGCCAGGGCCTGGAGCGCCTGCGCTCGCCCGATCTCGCCGCCGTCGACGGTGACGGCGGCGTTGTTCGACATGTTCTGCGGCTTGAACCGCATGACCCGCAGGCCGCGGGTCGGCAGCGCCCGGCACAGCCCCGCGACGAGCACCGACTTGCCGACGTCGGAGCCGGTCCCTTGCAACATCAGCGCGGTCATGCGCGGGCCTATCTCAGGATATCGCGGGCAAGGCAAACCGGACCATGTTGCCGCCGACTTGGCTCTGGCAATCGCCCGCGAGACCGGCAATAGGGGGCGAGCGCCCGCCATCTCGGAGCCTGCCTGATGACCCCAGCCCCGCAAATCCGCATCCCCGCCACCTACATGCGCGGTGGAACGAGCAAGGGGGTGTTCTTCCGCCTGGAGGACCTGCCCGAGCCGGCCCGCGTGGCCGGCGCGCCGCGCGACCGGCTGCTGGCACGGGTGATCGGCAGCCCCGATCCCTACGGCGCACAGATCGACGGCATGGGCGGCGCGACCTCCAGCACCAGCAAGGCCGTGATCGTCTCGCCGAGCACGCGGCCGGGCCACGACATCGACTACCTGTTCGGCCAGGTCGCGATCGACCGCGACTTCGTCGACTGGTCGGGCAACTGCGGCAACCTCTCGGCCGCGGTCGGGGCCTTCGCGATCCATGCCGGCTATGTCGACCCGGCAAGGGCGGTGGACGGCATCTGCACGGTGCGGGTCTGGCAGGCCAATATCGGCAAGACCATCATCGCCCATGTCCCGGTGACGGACGGGGCGGTGCAGGAGACGGGCGACTTCGAACTCGACGGCGTGACCTTCCCGGCGGCCGAGATCGTGCTGGAGTTCCTCGATCCGGCCGATGACGGCGGCGCCGACGATTCCGGGGCGAGTGCGATGTTCCCCACCGGCAACCTGGTGGACGAACTCGCCGTGCCCGAGGACCTCGTGCCGGGCGGCAGGCTCCAGGCGACGCTGATCGATGCCGGCATTCCGACGATCTTCGTCAATGCCGCCGACATCGGCTACACCGGCACCGAGCTGCGCGAGGCGATCAACGGCGATCCCGTCCAGCTCGCCCGGTTCGAGGCGCTGCGCACGATCGGCGCGCTGAGGATGGGCCTGATCGAGACGGCGGAGGAAGCCGCGCAGCGCCAGCACACGCCCAAGATCGCCTTCGTCGCGCCGCCGGCCGGCTACACCGCATCGAGCGGCAAGGCGGTCAGGGCCGAGGACATCGACCTGCTGGTCCGCGCGCTGTCGATGGGCAAGCTGCATCACGCGATGATGGGCACGGCCTCGGTCGCCATCGCCACGGCGGCGGCGGTTCCCGGCACCTTGGTCAACCTTGCCGCGGGCGGCGGCGAGCGCCGGGCAGTGCGGTTCGGCCATCCTTCCGGCACCTTGCGGGTCGGGGCGGAGGCGAAGCTGGTCGATGGCCGCTGGACCGTCACCAGGGCGAGCATGAGCCGCAGCGCCCGCATCCTCATGGAAGGATCGGTCCGCGTGCCGGGAGATGCGTTCTAGGCCGCCCGGCCTTGCGCTCAGGCCCCTAGGCCACTTACAGGGCCGCAAAACCGTCTCAGGAGCCTGCCATGCCCTACCTAGTCGCCGATGAGTTGCCGCGGACGAGCGCGGGCCAGCGCTTTCGCGAGGCGCTGGCGCGTCCCGGCATCTACCGGCTGCCCGGCGCCCACAACGGCCAGGCGGCGATCCAGGCCAGGCAGGCCGGCTTCGAGGGGCTCTACCTCTCGGGCGCGGCGATGACCGCCTCGATGGGCCTGCCCGACCTCGGGATCATCACCGTCGACGAGGTCGCCTTCTTCATCCGCCAGATCGTCCGCTCGTCGGGCCTGCCGCTGCTGGTCGACGGCGACACCGGCTACGGCGAGGCGCTCAACGTCATGCACATGGTCCGCACCTTCGAGGAGGCAGGTGCCGGCGCGGTGCACCTCGAGGATCAGATCCTCCCCAAGAAGTGCGGCCACCTCAACGGCAAGGGCCTGGTTCCGCCCGAGGACATGGCGGCCAAGGTCGCTGCCGCCAAGAAAGCCAGCCGCGACATCGTGATCGTCGCGCGCACCGACGCCGCCGGGGTCGAGGGCTACGATGCTGCCGTCGCCCGCGCGAAGCTCTATGTCGAGGCGGGGGCCGACGCGATCTTCCCCGAGGCGCTCGTCACCCGCGAGATGTTCGCCAAGTTCGCCAAGGACCTGCCCGGCGTGCCGCTGCTCGCCAACATGACCGAGTTCGGCAAGACCCCGTTCTACACCGCGGCCGAGTTCGAGGAACTGGGCTACAAGATGGTGATCTGGCCGGTCTCCTCGCTGCGTGTCGCCAACAAGGCCCAGGCCCGGCTCTATGCCGCGATCGCCCGTGACGGCGGCGCGCACAACATGGTCGAGGAGATGCAGACCCGGGCCGAGCTCTACGAGGTGATCGGCCTCCACGACTACGAGGCCCTCGACGCCTCCATCGTCAGGACCATCGTCCCAGAGGCCATCCCGCAGGGGTGATCACATTGTCGCCGCCTTCGCTGTGAAATCCGATCTTGCGGATCACATGGCGATGTGAGATTGCGGTGGAATGTCACAGACTCTTATCGATCGCATCACGACCCTCGTCACCGAGGGGGGCATGACGCGGGCCGGCCTGGCGCGCGCCGCCGGCCTCCACGCCAACACCCTGCGCGACTGCGGGGAGCCGCACTGGAACCCGACCGCCGAGACGCTGGGGAAGCTCGAACGCTTCCTCTCGGCCAACGACGACCGGCCGGTGCTGGTCCCGATTGAGGAGATCATCGACGAGGCGCGCAACGGCCGGATGTTCATCCTGGTCGACGACGAGGACCGCGAGAACGAGGGCGACCTCATCATCCCCGCCCAGATGGCGACCCCCGACGCGATCAACTTCATGGCGACCCACGGGCGCGGCCTGATCTGCCTCGCGCTGTCGAGCGAGCGGGTCGACCAACTCGGCCTCGATCCGATGAGCCGCAACAACGGGATGCGCAACTCCACCGCCTTCACCACCTCGATCGAGGCGAAGGAGGGCATCACCACCGGCATTTCCGGCCGCGACGACATCGTCACCCCCGGCCACATCTTCCCGCTGCGCGCGCGCGACGGCGGCGTGCTGGTCCGCGCCGGGCATACCGAGGCGGCGGTCGACATCTCGCGGCTCGCCGGGCTCAACCCCTCGGGAGTGATCTGCGAGGTGATGCGCGACGACGGCAAGATGGCGCGGCTGAACGACCTGGTCGGCTTCGCCCGCCTCCACGATCTCAAGATCGGCACGATCCGCGACCTGATCGCCTATCGCCGCAAGCACGACCGGATGGTCGAGAAGTCGAGCGAGATGCCCTTCACCAGCCGCTGGGGCGGCGACTGGATGGCGCGGACCTATCACAACAAGGCGACCGGCGACGAGACGATGACCCTCATCAAGGGCCGCATCGATCCTGCGAAGCCGACCCTGGTGCGGATGCATACCCTCTCGATCTTCTCCGACATCTTCGGCGAGGAGAACGACCGCTCGGAGCTGCTGCGCCGCTCGATGGAGCTGATCGGCGAGGAGGGCGCGGGCGTGATCGTGGTGATCAACCGTCCGATGCAGAAGCTGATGTCCCGCTCGATCGAGATCCGCCAGCGCTATCGCGCCGGTGATATGCCGGCGACCGAGGAACTGCGCGACTACGGCGTCGGCGCCCAGATCCTCGCCGAGCTGGGCGTGCACGACATGGTCCTGCTGACCAACACCCACCATTCGCTCGTCGCGCTGGAGGGCTACGGCCTCTCGATCGTCGGCGAGCGCCGCATCGACCTCTGAGGAGTTTCGGACCATGGCCAAGTTCCTCATCGTCGAAGCGCGCTTCTACGACCACCTCAACGACATGCTGATCGCCGGGGCCAAGGCCGCGCTGAAGGCGGCCGGGCACAAGGCCGAGGTCGTCACCGTCCCCGGCGCGCTGGAGATTCCCGGCGCGATCTCGCTGGCCGAGAACACCGGCGACTATGCCGGCTACGTCGCGATCGGCGTGGTGATCCGCGGCGAGACCTACCACTTCGAGATCGTCGCGGGCGAAAGCGCGCGGGGGATCATGGCCCTGACGATGGACGGGATCGCCATCGGCAACGGCATTCTGACGGTCGAGAACGAGGCCCAGGCCCTGGTCCGTGCGGACCCGGCGCAGAAGGACAAGGGCGGCGAGGCGGCCAAGGCCGCGCTCGCGCTCCACGACCTCAAGGAGCGCTTCGGCGACTGACGCCTGGGGATCGTGCGGCCGTCAGGCCGACTTGTTGCCCCATTCGCGGTTGATGCCGAGCGCGGCGAGGGTGCAGATCGCGCCCGAGAGCAGGTAGGCGCCGACCGCGATCAGCCCGAAGTTGCTGGCGAGGAGCAGCGCGGCCAGCGGCGCGAAGCCCGCGCCGATCAGCCAGGCCGCCGTCGCCGTCATGCCCGCGCCAGGATAGCGGTGCCGGGTCGAGAAGCTGCCGTTCACAGCGCCCGAGGACTGTCCGAAGGCGAGGCCGCGCTGCAGGAAGCCGAGCATCATGTAGGTCCATTCGCCCGCGCTGCCCTTGCCGAGCAGTTGCGGCGCGAAGCCGCTGTAGGCGGCGATCAGGGCAGCCGAGACGCCGAGCACCGTCCGCCGGCCGATGCGGTCGGCGAGCAGGCCCGAGAGCATGACCGCGACGACGCCGACGACCGCGCCGACGATCTCGATCACCAGGAAGCGGGCGGGTGGCTCGTCGTGGAGGATGACCCAGGAGAGCGGAAACACGGTGACGAGGTGGAACAGCGCGAAGCTGGCGAGCGGCGCGAAGGCCCCGAGCACGACGGTCCGGCCTTCCTCGCGGAACATCTCGACCACCGGGGAGGGCTGCAACTCGCGGCTCTCGTAGAGCTGTTCGAAGCCGGGCGTCGAGATCAGGCGCAGCCGCGCGAACAGGGCGACGACGTTGATCGCGAAGGCGACGAAGAACGGATAGCGCCAGCCCCAGTCGAGGAAATCGGCGGTCGACAGCGTGGTCAGCAGGAAGGCGAAGACCGCCGAGGCGACCAGCAGTCCGAGCGGCGCTCCGAGCTGCGGGATCATCGCGAACCAGCCGCGGCGTCCCGGCGGGGCGTTGAGCGCGAGCAACGAGGGGAGGCCGTCCCAGGTGCCGCCCGTGGCGAAACCCTGGCCGATCCGGAACAGGCCGAGCAGGAGCACGGCGAGGATGCCGGCCGACTGGTAGCTCGGCAGGAAGGCCATGGCCATGGTCGAGCCGCCGAGCAGGAACAGCGCGATGGTCAGCTTGACCCCGCGGCCGTGCCGGCGGTCGATCCACAGGAACAGGAAGGCGCCGATCGGCCGGGCGATGAATGCCAGCGCGAACATGGCGAAGGAGTAGAGCGTGCCGGTCAGCGCATCGACGAAGGGAAATATGACGCTGGGAAAGACCAGTACGGACGCAATCGCATAGACGAAGAAATCGAAAAATTCCGATGTCCGGCCAATAACCACGCCGACGGCGATCTCACCCGGCTTGATGCGATGCTCGCGCGCATTTATCAGGCGCGCATCGCGTTCCAGCGGAGTGGACGACGCCGGTTCCATGGTCGTGCTCACCATCTCCTGCTTCCCTCTACCGAGTTCGAAATGTACTGTCGGAAAGCACTTTAGCACCGATGCGATGATTCGCGATCCTGTTTGATCAAGGTGGCCGGCTTGCGACGGAAAACATTGACGCGCGTCAACGTCGCACCGACCGATGGAGGGCTATCGGGTCGTATGGCTAGGCGAGAATCCCCAACCGGGCGCGGGGCGCGCGCGCTGTTGGCCGCGGGCGCGCTGGCGCTGCTGGGCGGCTGCAACATGGTCGTGATGAACCCGGTCGGCGACATCGCGCTCCAGCAGCGCAACCTGATCCTCACCGCCATCGGGCTCATGCTGCTGATCATCGTGCCGGTGATGGTGCTGATCGTCCTGTTCGCCTGGCGCTATCGCCGCGGCAATCCCAACAAGGTCTATGATCCCGACTTCGACCATTCGACCACGCTGGAGCTGATCATCTGGTCGGGGCCGCTCCTCATCATCATCGCGCTCAGCCTCGTCACCTGGACCAGCACCCACCTGCTCGACCCGTTCCGCCCGCTGGAGCGCATCGCGCCGGGGCGGCCGGTGCCGGCCAATACCAAGCCGCTCGAGGTCCAGGTGGTGGCGCTCGACTGGAAATGGCTGTTCATCTATCCGGACCAGGGCATCGCCACGGTCAACGAGCTGGCCATTCCGGTCGACGTGCCGGTCCGCTTCTCGATCACCTCGACCAGCCAGTTCAACACCTTCTCCGCCCCGACCCTGGCGGGCATGATCTACGCGATGCCGGGAATGCGGTCGGAACTGAACGCGGTGCTCAACAAGCCCGGCGATAGCTGGGGCTATTCGGGCAACTACACCGGGCGCGGCTTTTCCGACATGCGCTTCCGGCTGCGCGGGCTCGGCCAGGCCGATTTCGACCGCTGGGTCGCCGGAGTGAAGGGCGGGGGCGGGACCCTGGCCGCCGCCGACTACCTGAAGCTGGAGGCGCCGAGCGAGAAGGTCCCGGTGATCCGCTATGCCGCGGTGCAGCCGCACCTGTTCGACCGGGTGCTCAACCAGTGCGTGGCGCCGGGCCAGCCCTGCATGGCCGAGGTCATGGCGCGGGACCGGGCGCGCTCCGCGAACAGCCTGCGCGGCCTGGGCGACATGCCGCCGGGCCGCGAGGCCGTCCCGGCCGCGGGGGAGACGCCGGTGCCGGCGCTGGAGAAGCCCGCCGATCGCAAAGGCTCCGGCCCCAACGTCACCAAGCCGCCCACGGCGCCGCCGCCCGGCAAGGCCGCGCCCGGCGACGAGCGCAACCGCAACATGACCTTGCTGTCGCGGCCGCGCCCCCCGGACGCCGCTTCCGCGATGACCGTCTGATCCAGCTCGCAGGCCAGCCATGACAAGCACCAGTCTCACCAAGACCATCTTCGGCCGCCTGACCTGGGAATCCTTCCCGGTCCACGAGCCGATCCTGCTCGGCACCTTCATCGTCGTGGCCGTGCTCGGGCTCGCCATCGTCGGTCTGATCACCCGCTATCGCCTCTGGGGCTATCTCTGGAAGGAATGGTTCACCAGCGTCGACCACAAGAAGATCGGCATCATGTACATGGTGCTGGGGATCATCATGCTGCTGCGCGGCTTCTCCGACGCGATCATGATGCGGCTCCAGCAGGCGATCGCCTTCGGCCCGAACGAGGGCTATCTCAACGCCCACCATTACGACCAGATCTTCACCGCGCACGGGACGATCATGATCTTCTTCGTCGCGATCCCCCTGGTCGTGGGCCTGGTCAACTTCGTCATGCCGCTCCAGATCGGCGCGCGCGACGTGGCCTTTCCCTTCCTCAACAACCTGAGCTTCTGGCTGACCGTGGCCGGCGCCCTGCTGGTGATGATGTCGCTGTTCGTCGGCGAGTTCGCGCGCACCGGCTGGTTGTCCTACGCGCCGCTCGCCGGGCTGGCCTACAGTCCGGACACCGGGGTCGACTACTACCTGTGGGCGCTCCAGATAGCCGGCGTGGGCACGACGCTCTCGGCGATCAACATGGTCGCCACGATCATCAAGATGCGCGCGCCGGGCATGACGATGATGAAGATGCCGGTCTTCTGCTGGACCGCGCTGTGCTCCAACGTCCTCGCCATCGCGATCTTCCCGGCGCTCACCGCCGCCTTCTTCCTGCTGCTGCTCGATCGCTACGCCGGCACCAACTTCTTCACCAACACGCTCGGCGGCGCGCCGATGATGTACTGGAACATGGTGTGGATCTGGGGCCATCCCGAGGTCTATGTCCTCGTCCTTCCGGCCTTCGGCATCTATTCCGAGATCACCTCGACCTTCACCGGCAAGCGCCTCTTCGGCTATTCGTCGATGGTCTATGCGACGGTCGTCATCACGATCCTGTCCTACCTCGTCTGGCTGCACCACTTCTTCACCATGGGGGCGGGGCCCAGCGTCAACAGCTTCTTCGGCATCGCGACCATGGTGATCTCGATCCCGACCGGGGCCAAGATCTTCAACTGGCTGTTCACCATGTACCGCGGCGACATCCGCTTCGAGCTGCCGATGCAGTGGGTCGTCGCCTTCATGCTGACCTTCGTGGTCGGCGGCATGACCGGCGTCCTGCTGGCCATCCCGCCCGCCGACTTCGTGCTCCACAACTCGTTGTTCCTGGTCGCGCACTTTCACAACGTGATCATCGGCGGCGTGGTGTTCGGCCTGTTCGCCGGCATGGTCTACTGGTTCCCCAAGGCCTTCGGCTTCAAGCTCGACGAGTTCTGGGGCAAGATCGCCTTCTGGGGCTGGGTGATCGGCTACTGGGTCGCCTGGACGCCGATCTACTTCGTCGGCCTGATGGGCACGACGCGCCGGGTTCACCATTTCGACGATCCGAGCATCCAGCCCTACTTCGTCCTCGCGGCCGTGGGTGCGCTGATTATCCTGGTCGGCATCCTGGGCTTCGTGATGAGCATCGTCATGGGCATCGTGAAGCGCAAGCAACTGGCCGACACCACCGGCGATCCGTGGCACGGCCGCACGCTCGAATGGTCGACCGCCTCGCCGCCGCCGCCCTACAATTTCGCCTTCACCCCGATCGTCCGCGACCTCGATGCCTGGTACGACATGAAGACCCGCGGCTACGAGCGGCCTGCCGGGGGCTTCCGCCCGGTCCACATGCCGCGCAACACCGCCGCGGGCGTGATCCTCTCCGGCCTGGCCCTCGCCATGGGCTTCGGCATGGTCTGGTACATGTGGTGGCTGGCGGCGCTGAGCTTCGCGGGCATCCTCGTCGTCGCCGTGGCGCACACCTTCAACTACAACCGCGACTACTACATCCCGGCCGAGGAGGTCGCCCAAACCGAAGGCAGGCGCGCCGAGCTGCTTGCGGCGGGA
>CALLNA010000110.1 GCA_938005655.1 uncultured Novosphingobium sp. | reverse complement strand
GCCAGCGTCAAGCACGCCAACCCCCCGGCGAGCCGCAAGGATTCGTCCGAATGGTACGTGATCGCGCAAGGGTTCAAGGGCACGTAAGGGCGCTCATGCCGGAATATCGCCGGCGCGTCTCGCGCGATGGCCGGGCACGCGCCGATAGCTGGTTTCTCGCCCAGGCGCGGAATGCCGGCGCGGAGATCAGCGCCGCCGATTGAACCCGCGGGCTCAGGCCGGGCCGGGAAACGGCCAAACGAAAAAGGGCGCGCCTCGCGGCGCGCCCTTCTCGTGTTCGATTGCAGCCTCGCTTAGTGCGCGGCCGGGGCGCCCGCAGCGGCCGGGGCGGCGGCTTCCTTGGCGGCGCCGTCCTTGGGAGCCTCGGCAGCGGCGGCAGCGCCTTCCTTCGGCGCTTCGGCAGCCGGAGCAGCGGGAAGCGGCTTGTTCGAGCCCTGGCTGTTCAGGTAGGCGATGACGTCGGCGCGGTCCTGCGGGTTGGGCAGGCCGGCGAAGGTCATCTTGGTGCCCTGGGCGAAGGTCGCCGGGCTCTTGAGCCAGTGGTAGAGGCTGTCCCAGTCCCAGGTGCCGCCGTGCTTCTTCAGCGCGTCGGAGAAGGCGAAGCCGCCCGCGCCGGTGCCGATGCCCTCGCCGACCACGCCGTGGAGGTTCGGGCCAATGCCGTTGGCGCCGCCCGCGTTGATCGTGTGGCAGGCCATGCACTTCTTGAACACGGCCTCGCCCTTGGCGACGTCGGCCTTGGCCAGGACGGCCTCGACCGGCGGCTCGGCGGCGGCCCCGCCCTCGCTGGAGACGACGCCTTCGATCTTGTAGCCGGGCTCGTGCGGGGGGTGGGCCTTGTCGGCCTGGAAGTAGTGCGAGCTGATGCTGCTCAGCCCCAGCGCGACGATACCGGCGCCCAGAACCCAGCCGGCGAAAGTGTTGAAGCGGTCGTCCATGGAAATTTTGCCCTGTTGGGATTGTACCTGCAACTTTGCGCGCCGCTCTAGTGACCGTGATCCGCCAGCGCAAGAGGGCCATTGCGGGATTTGCCGGGACTGCGTAATCGGCCCCGAGAATTGGAACCCCCGGTCATGCACAGCTTTCCCCAACCCGCGCTCGCCCTGGTCGACGAGATGACCCGCGCCGCCGCCGCCGATCCGGCGCGGGCCGTGGCGCTCCAGGGCGCGCCGGGCTGCAACGGCCACCGCGCCGCGCTCGAATACGATCCCGGCTGCCTGCCGCTGCCCTGCTTCAGCTTCGAGGACGCGCTGGACGCGGTGAAGGACGGCAAGGCCGCGCGGGCGCTGATCCCGATCGAGAACTCGCAGCACGGCCGCGTCGCCGACATTCATTTCCTGCTGCCCGAGAGCGGGCTGTCGATCACTGGCGAATACTTCCTGCCGATCAGCTATGCGGTGATGGGCCTGGGCCGGGGGCCGTTCGCCGCCGCCTACAGCCATCCCCAGGCGCTGGGCCAGACCCGGCACTACCTGCGCGAGCGCGGCATCGTGCCGATGTCCTACGCCGACACCGCCGGGGCCGCCGCCTTCGTCAAGGAGCAGGGCGATCCCCGCGCCTGCGCCATCGCCCCACGCATCGCGGCCGAGCTCTACGGCCTCGACATCGTGGCCGAGAACGTCGAGGATTCGGCCGACAACACCACCCGCTTCGTCATGCTGGCGAAGGAGCCGCTGGACCCCGCCGCCCTGGCCGGCAAGCCGGCGATGACCACCTTCGTCTTCGAGGTGAAGAACATCCCCGCCGCGCTCTACAAGGCGCTGGGCGGCTTCGCGACCAACGGCGTCAACATGACCAAGCTCGAATCCTACCAGAGCGGGGCGAGCTTCGCGGCGACCGAGTTCTACGTCGACATCGTCGGCGCGCCGGGCGATCCGGCGGTCGACCGGGCGCTGGCCGAGCTGGCGTTCCACGCCAAGCACCTGCGGATGCTGGGCACCTATCCCCAGGCGCGGCCGCGGGGGTGACGGGATTTTTGGGAAGGCGGGACTGCGCTTCCCTCCGAAACGGCGCCCGTTAACTTGCGCGGCACGAATGGTCGTGTAACCAAGCACTTGTGACGGCAGGGGTTCAGGCAACCGCAGCATCGGACGCCGCGCGCGACTGGGAAGCCGTGCGCGCGGCGGGCGATATCCAGTTCGCGCCGGTCCCGCCTGCGCAACCCACGCCGCCGCCGGACTGGCTGGTCCGGTTCGGCGAATGGCTGGAGCATGTGCTCCGGCCGCTCGGCAGGCTGATCGAGCACCTGCTCAGGCCGCTCGGCGAGATGATCGGCCTGTCCTGGCCGGTCTTCGAGAAAATCCTGCTCGGCCTCGGCGCGATCGGCCTGCTGGTCCTGCTCTGGGTGCTGGCGCGCCCGCTGATCGCGCGGTTGCGCGCGCCCCGCGCCGCGCCCGAGCCCGAATGGACGCCCGACCGCGCCGAGGCGCTGCTCCTGCTGGAGGACGCGGACCGCCTCGCCGCCGCCGGGCACTACGACGAGGCGACCCACCTCCTGCTACGGCGCAGCGTCCAGCAGATCGCCACGGCCCGGCCCGACTGGCTGCACCCCGCCAGCACGGCGCGCGAGATCGCCGGCATCCTGTCCCTGCCCGCCGCCGCGCGGGCGGCCTTCGCCACGATCGCCGACCGGGTCGAGCGCTGCCGCTATGCGCTGCGCCCGCTGGCGGCGGACGACTGGCAGGCGGCGCGGCGCGCCTATGCCGACTTCGCCCTGGTGAAGATCGAAAGCGCGGGGATCGGCGGATGAGCGGGCGCGCCTCCCCAGCCTCCCCCGGCAACCCCTTCTCCGTCCGCACGGTGCTGGCGCTGGTCCTGTTCGGCGCGGCGGTCTTCGTCGCGCTGCTGTGGATGATCGGCTCGGGCCTCGCCTCCGGGCCGGCGAACAACGGCGGCAGCCACGCCGGGGGCAAGGGGCTGAACGGCTATGCGGCCCTGGCCCAGTTCCTCGGCAAGCGCGGCTACGCGGTCTCGCTGAGCCGCAGCGCGGAGACGCTCGACGATCCCGGCCTGCTGATCCTGACCCCGCCGCAGAACGCCAAGGGCGAGGACATCGAGCAGATCGTCGCCAAGCGCCGCCGGATCGGCCCGACCCTGGTCGTCACCCCGAAATGGATGGCCGGCCCCGCCGGCAAGAACGGCAAGCGCGGCTGGGTCCAGCTCGGCGGCAGCGCCGCACCGCGCTGGCAGGGCTTCCTCGACCAGGTCTCGGTCAGGATCGGCCCGGGCGCCGGGCGTTGGTCCGCGCAAGGGCTCTCGGGCGCGCTGCCCGTGCCGGCGACGGTCGAGACCGGCACAGGGCGCGGGCTGGAGCCGCTGGTGATGGACCGGAACGGCGGCCTCCTCGCCGCCTATCTCCAGGACGACGGCTATTACCCCGCGCTGGAGCGGATCGCGCTCCAGACCGCCTGGGAGCCGGGCGACGAGGACGACCTCTATCCGCTGATCGTCGTGTTCGAGCCCGACCTGCTCGACAACTACGGCATGGCCGGCAAGGAGAACGCGCTGCTGGCCGACCGGCTGGTCGCCGCCGCGCTCGGCGGGGCGCCGCGCAAGGTGGTGTTCGACCTGACGTTGAACGGGCTCGGCCGCTCGGCCAACCTGCTGACCCTGGCCTTCACCCCGCCCTATCTCGCCGCGACGCTGTGCCTGCTGCTCGCCGCCCTGGCGGTGGGCTGGCGGGCCTTCCTGCGCTTCGGCCCGCCGCTCGCCGCGACCCGCGCGATCGCCTTCGGCAAGCGGCCGCTCGTCGCCAATGCCGCCGGGCTGATCCGCTGCACCCGCCGCCTGCACCTCGTCGCCCGGCCCTATGCCGACGCCACACGCGAGCGGATCGCCCGCTCGCTCGGCCTGCCCCGCGCCGCCAGTCCCGAGGCGGCGGAAGCGGCGATCGACAAGGCGCTGGCCCAGCGCCTGCCGGCCAGCGAGCCCTTCTCCACCCTCGCCGCGCGGCTGCGCGCCGCGAGCCGCCCCCTTGCCATCCTGCGCGCGGCGCAGGCGCTCCATTCGCTCGAAAGGACCCTCAGGAGATGACCGAGACCAGTTCCGTGCCCTTGGCCGACGTCCGCACCCTGGCCGACGCCATCCGGGGCGAGGTCGCCAAGGCGATCGTCGGCCAGGCGGCCACGGTCGACCACCTGCTGATCGCGCTGCTCGCGCAGGGGCACGTCCTGCTCGAAGGCCCGCCGGGCACGGCCAAGACCTTCCTCGCCCAGTGCTTCGCCGCGACGCTCGGGCTCGACTTCGGGCGCATCCAGTTCACGCCCGACCTGATGCCGGGCGACATCCTCGGCTCCAACCTGTTCAACTTCCAGACGAGCCAGTTCACCCTGACGCGCGGGCCGATCTTCTGCGACCTGCTGCTGGCCGACGAGATCAACCGCACCCCGCCCAAGACCCAGGCCGCCCTGCTCGAGGCGATGCAGGAGCGCCGCGTGACCCTGGACGGCGAGGCGCATCCCCTGCCCGCGCACTTCATGGTCGTGGCGACCCAGAACCCGATCGAGAGCCAGGGCGTCTATCCCCTGCCCGAGGCCCAGCTCGACCGCTTCCTGTTCAAGCTGCTGGTGCCCTATCCGAGCCTGGAGGAGGAGGCCCGGATCGTCGCCCGCTTCGGCGAGCGCAGCGGCCCGGCCAGTCCCCGGGAACTGGGCATCGCCGCCGTGACCGACCCCGCCCGGCTCCAGGCGGCCGCGCAGGCGGTCAAGGGCGTGACCCTGGCGGACAGCGTGATCGACTACGTCGTCCGCCTGGTCCGCGCCACGCGCGAGAGCGCCGACCTCGCCTCGGGCGCGAGCCCGCGCGCCGCGGTGCTGCTGGCCAACGCCGCCCGCGCCCGCGCCGCGCTCGACGGTCGCGACTATGTCGTGCCCGACGACGTGAAAGCGCTGGCCACCTCGGTCCTGCGCCACCGCCTGCTGCTGAGCCCGGCCGCCGAGATCGAGGGCAAGCAGGTCGAGGCGCTGGTCGAGGCCCTGATCGAGCAGACCGAGGCGCCGCGGTGACGCGGCGGTGACGGGGCGCTGAGCCTGCCATGCGATCCCTCCCCCTCTTCGTCCCGACCGCCCGCGCCGCGATCCTGATCGCGCTGGCCGCGCCGGTCGCGCTGCTGCTGGCGGCGCTCGCGCCGGGGGCCTGGATCGTCGCGCCGGTGCTGGGCCTGGTGCTGTTCGCCCTGGTCGCGGCCGACGCCGTGCTTGCCGGGCGGCTGGTCGACAGCCGGGTGATCGTGCCGGCGGACATGGAGGTCGGCGGCGACGGGACGATCACCGTCCTGGCCGATTTCGCGGGCCGCAAGGGCGCGGGTCCGTGGAGCCGGGTCGAGGCCTCGCTGGCGCTCGATCCGCGGCTCGCCCCCGGCGGGGTCGCCGTACTGGCGCTTGCCGGAAACGCGGCGGGCGCGTTCGAGGGCAAGGCGGCCCCCCCCCCCAACCGCCGCGGCACGGGCCGGGTCGAGCGGCTGTGGCTGCGCTGGACCGGCCCGCTGGGGCTCGGCGCACGGCTGGCCTCGCGCGAGGACGGCGCGACGGTCCGCGTCTGGCCCAACCTCCAGGCGGTGCGCTCGCCCGCGCTCCAAGTCTTCCTGCGCGACGCCCAGTTCGGCCTGATCGCCCGCCGCATCCGCGGCGAGGGCACCGAGTTCGAGGCGCTGGCCGAGTATCAGGCAGGCATGGACCGCCGCCGGATCGACTGGAAAAGCTCGGCCCGCCATGCCCACCTCTACGCCAAGGAATACGAGGTCGAGCGCAACAACCAGATCGTCTTCGCCTTCGACTGCGGCCAGGCGATGTGCGAGCCGGTCGGCGGCCTGCCGCGGATCGACCGCGCGGTCTCGGCGGCGCTGACCACGGCCTACGTCGCGCTCAAGGGCGGGGACAAGGTCGCCCTGTTCGGCTTCGCCGCGCGGCCCGAGCTGGCGACGCCCTTCGTCTCGGAAAGCCGCGAGTTCCACCGCCTCCAGCGCGCCGCCGCCGACCTCGACTATCACGCACAGGAGCCGAACTTCACCCTCGCCCTGGCGACGCTCGCCGGGCGGCTCCAGCGCCGCTCGCTGATCGTGGTCTTCTCCGACTTCACCGACCCGACCAGCGCCGAGCTGATGATCGAATCGATCGGCCGCCTGGTCGCGCGCCATCTGGTGATCTTCGTGACCATGGCCGACGAGGAGTTGGAGGACATCGCCGATGCCGAGCCCGGCGACATGCAGGCCCTGGCCATGGCCGTGACCGCCGATTCGCTGCTGCGCCAGCGCGCGCTCGTCACCAGCCGCCTGCGCCAGCTCGGCGTCGACGTGATCGAGGCTCCCTACGGCCAGATCGGTACGCGGCTGATCGACGCCTATCTGGAGATCAAACGCATGGGAGCGATCGGGTGATGATGGCACCGCCCACCCTTCATCGTCGCCCTGAACTCGTTTCAGGGTCCGTGGAGCAACGGAGCCGCCAAATACCCCGGCCGCGACGGACGGCGGGCGTCGGCCCATGGATGCTGAAACGAGTTCAGCATGACGGGACTTGGTCGGGTTGGGGAGCGCATCGATGGCCACGCTGACCGGCAACATCCGCGGCCTGTTCGGCGGCGGCGGCGCGGCACGGGCGCAGGACGCCGCGATCGAGGCGGCGGCCCTGCGTTCCGACCGCTTCCGCCAGGAGCGCGAGGACGACTGGAAGCGGCTGGAGGCCATCGTCAAGCGCATGGAATCCGGCCGGACGGGCAAGCTCTCCGACCAGGACGTACTCGACCTGCCGGTGCTCTACCGCACGGTCGCCTCCAGCCTGTCGATCGCCCGCGAGACCTCGCTCGACGCCGCGACGCTGCGCTATCTCGAAACCCTGGTCCAGCGCGCCTGGTTCCAGGTCTATGGCCCGCGCAGTTCGCTGATCGGTTGGCTGCGGCGCTTCTTCGGCGGCGGGTGGAGCGCCTCGGTGCGCGAATTGTGGCTGGAAATCTGCATCGCGCTGGCGGTGATGGTGGCCGGCACGATCGTGGGCTGGGTGCTCGCCGCGCGGGACGAGGCCTGGTATTACTCCCTCGTTCCCACGGAATTCGCCGATACCCGCGTGCCCGGCGCATCGCGCGAAGTGCTGGAAAAGAGCCTGAGCGGCGTGGAGAAGATTGACGGGCTGTCGTTCTTTTCCGCCTTCCTGTTTAGCAATAATGCCAAGGTGGCGATCCTGGCCTTCGCGTTGGGCTTCGCCTTCGGCATCCCTTCGCTGATGCTGCTGATGCAGAACCTTGCCACGCTGGGCGCAA
>CALLNA010000109.1 GCA_938005655.1 uncultured Novosphingobium sp. | reverse complement strand
GGCGAGGCCCACGCGCATGTCCGCCGCGCCCGCCGCGCCCGAGCTGGCCCCGCCGACGCCCTCGCCCGCCGCCGAGCCGAAGTTGCCGTGCAGGCCGAGCGCGCGGCTCCAGGTCGGCTTGGGCGAATAGCGGGTGAGCTGCGGATGGGTGCCGACGACGTGATAGCCCTCGTTGAAGGCCTCGATCGCGACCTTCCAGTTGCAGGGGAAGGTCAGCCACTGCCGCCAGCGATAGCGCATGTTCTGAAGCTCGAACGGGTCGAGGTACTGCTTCACCTCGCCGAGGAACTGGTCGAGGCTCTCGCTCTCCGGGTCCATGTTGATGAAGACGTAGCCGCCCCAGGTCTCGGCCTTGACCGAGGGCAGGCGCACGTCCTCGGGATCGAGCTTGTCGCAGTAACCTTCCTTGCGGACGATGCCGAGGTTGCTGCCGTCGAGATTCCAGGTCCAGCCGTGGAACGGGCAGACGAACTTCCTGGCGCTGCCGCAGCCTTCGACCAGCCGCCGCCCGCGATGCTGGCAGGCGTTGTGGTGGGCGACGATCCGGTCCTCGGACAGGCGGGTGACGATCATCGAATCGTCGAGCACGTCGTAGGTGACGTAGTCGCCGACGTTGGGAATCTCCTCGACCCGGCAGGCGACCTGCCAGACCTTGCGCCAGAGCTTGTCGCGCTCCTCCCGGGCATAGTCGGGCGACAGGTACGCCTCGGTGCCGATCAGGACCGGGGCTTCCGCCGCCTCCGGCTTCGGCTGCGCAATCGCGTTCATTCTCCCTGGCTCCTGTACCCGTGCGGACGATCGTCCGGGTATCTTCCAGCCCCGACGCCCGAGCGCAACGGGGCGGCGGGCCGCAGTCATTTGCGAGGGCCGTTTCAGGCAAGCCGCCGCTCCCGCCCCTGTCAGCTCGTCACGCTGAACTTGTTTCAGGGTCCATTTCTCCCCAAGAGCGGACGGACCCCGAAGGCGAGATGGGTCCTGAAACGCGTTCAGGACGACGGCCGTGGGATTGGGAGAAGCCTGCCGATGAAAGTCGCGATCCTGCAAAGCAGCAAGGGCATCGATACGATCCGCGTGGTCGAGCAGGACGTGCCTGCGCCCGGCCCCGGCGAGGCGCTGGTCCGGCTGACCGCGGCGACGCTCAACTTCCGCGATCTCATCATGGCCAAGGGCCTGATCCCCGGCATCGCCAAGGCGCCCGAGCTGATCCCGCTGTCCTGCGCCGCGGGCGTGGTCGAGGCGGTCGGGGCCGGCGTCGAGCGGGTCCGGCCGGGCGACCGGGTGATGCCGACCTTCACCCTGGGCTGGATCAACGGACCGCAGGAATCCTTCGCGATGCTCGGCGGCTCGGTCGATGGCGTGGCGCGGCAATATGCGGTCTTTCCCGACCACAGCCTGGTCCACCTGCCCGACGAGATGGGGGACCTCGACGGCGCGACGCTGGCCTGCGCCGGATTGACCGCATGGTCGGCGCTCACCCGCTTCCGCCCGACCGCGCCCGGCGAATGGGTCCTCGCCCACGGCACCGGCGGCGTCTCGATCGCCGCCTTGCAGTTCGCCAAGGCGATGGGCGCGAAGGTCGCGATCACCTCCTCCTCCGACGCCAAGCTCAACCGCGCCCGCTCGCTCGGCGCCGACGTCGCGGTGAACTACCGAACCACGCCGGACTGGGGCGCGGCGATCCGCCGCGCCGTGGGCGGCAACGCGATCGCCAACGTGATCGACACGGTCGGCGTCGTGCAGTTCGCCGACAACGCCTCGCTGCTGGTGGAAGGCGGGCAGCTCTCGGCGATCGGGATGCTCGGCTCGGACTTCACCTGGACGCAGGACGACCCGCGCCTCGTGCCCATCGCGGTCGGCGATCGCGACGGGCACGAGGCGATGGCCCGCTTCATCGTCGAGCACCGCATCCGCCCGGTGGTCGACGCGGTCTATGACCTCGACCGGCTCCAGGACGCCTATCGCGCGCTGGAGGGCAACGCCTTCTTCGGCAAGGTCGGGGTGAACCTGCTGTAACCCTGCCCGAAAACGGGAGGGATCAGCGCGACCGCGCGGCGATGGTCGCCATCTTCGCCGCGTCGAGCACCTTGAACATGGCGTCGGCCATGCCGACCGTCCGGCCGCCGGCCTCGAACAGTCCGCGCACGAACAGCAGTTGCGAGGTCTGCCGCACCAGCTCGGGCTTGCAGGTCAGCAGCACCCCGATCGGCGCGGCGGCGGTGAAGTGGAACTGGAGCTGGGCCGTCGCCATGGGCGCGCCGCCGATCGCCTCGCCCGCCGCCAGGCCGAGCGCCATGTCGGCGAAGGTCATCAGCGCCCCGCCGTGGACCATGCCCATGTGATCGTTGGCGACGGCCGGCGTGGTGAACAGGCCGATCTCGCGCGCGCCCTCCTCGCCGCGAAGCCAGATCGCCCCGAGCGCGGTGGAGAATTGCCTGGTCGGCAGCTTGCGCCAGCCGGCGGCCGTCAGCTCCTCGTCGGTCACGCGCGGGGTCAGAGCGCCTGGTTGCCGAGCCCCGCGGCGTGCTTGGCCGCGATCCAGCCGAAGGTCATCGACGGGCCGACGCTGGCCCCCGCGCCCGGATAGACCTTGCCCATCGGCGAAGCGGTCGAGACGCCGCAGGCGTAGAGCCCCTCGATCGGCTTGCCCTCGGCCGTGAGCACGCGCGAATGGACGTCGGTGATGACGCCGCCATAGGTGCTGACGTCGCCCGGCACGCAGTCGACCGCGTAGAACGGAGCCTTCTCGATCTTGCCGAGGGTGCGGAACCGCTCCTCGCGGCGCGGATCGCCCAGCCACTGGTCGTACTTGCGCTCGCCCCGGTGAAAATCCTCGTCCACGCCCTTGTCGACCATCGCGTTCCAGCGCTCGACCGTGGCCTTCAGCGTGGCGGGATCGACGCCGATCAGCCCCGCCAGTTCCTCCAGCGTATCGGCCTGCTTGAGCCAGCCGCTTTCCGCCCACTTCTGCGGAACCTTGCCCTGTCCGGCTCCGGCCAGCGGGTAAAGCTCCAGGTACTGGCGGTCGAACACGCCCCAGCTCGGGATCGCGGGAACCGTGCGGTTGCGCACGACCATGCCTTCGCAGAACTCCTCGTAGGAGCCGCCCTCGTTCTGGTAACGCACGCCCGACTGGTCGACCAGGATCGCATGGGGCTTGGCCGTGACCGCTTGCATGCCGGGCGCGACATAGTCGCTGTCCCAGCCCGGCGCGCGGGTCATCTGGAAGCCGACCATCTGGTCCATCTGCGCAAGCACGCCGCCGATCTTCTCCATCGCGCGGTGCATGTCGCCGGTGTCGCTCTCGTTGGTCATCGACCATTCGGCGCGGGTGCCGGGCATGTACTTGTCGCGCATCTCCTGGTTGCGGGCGAAGCCGCCGGCATTGACCAGCACGCCGAGCCGCGCCCCGATCCGCCAGGGCTTGCCGTCCTTCTGCGTGACGACGCCCGTGACCTTGCCGTCCTCGACCACCAGCTCGTCGACCGGGGTTTCGAGGCGGAGGTCGACCCCGGCCTTGAGCACCTGCTGGAGCATCCGCCCCTGCAAGGCCGCGCCCGCCGTCGTCCAGCGCTTGCCGGTCAGCTTGCCCCACATGATCTTCGAGCCGACCTTGGCATAGAACCCGAGCTTCTTGCCGCCGCTGAGGAACGGCAGCTTCATGCCCTCGTCGAGCAGGGCGGGGACCGGCAGGAAGCCAGGGCGCAGCTTCGGCTCCCACTCGCCCAGCTCGGCCGTGTTGAACGGCAGGGCGATGACCGTGCGGCTCGTCTTGCAGCCGCCGGGATACTCGTCGTAGTAGTCCGGCCAGAACTTCGACCCGCGCGCCAGCTTGACGCCCTTCTTCACCAGGAACTCGATCATCTTGCGCCCCTCGGTAACGTAGGCGCGGCGCTTCTCCGGGCTGGTACCGGGCTTGTCCGGGCCGTCCCCGACCAGCGAATCGAGATATTCGAAGCCCTTCTCGGCGCTATCTTCGCCGGGTTCCATGAAGGGGTTGTCGGGCAGCCAGATGACCCCGCCGGACTTGGCGGTCGTGCCGCCGGCGAACTTCGACTTCTCCAGGACGACCACCGACTTGCCGGCCTCGCGCATCAAGAGGCTGGAACTCATCGCGCCTGCCCCGCTGCCGACCACGACCCAGTCGAAGGTCTCATCGAAACCCGCCATCGAACACTCCTCTCATCCTGTTGCGGGCGGATATTCCGGATGGCACCGCGCATTGCAAGCGCCAGCGCACCCAACCGGCGGCCCGCCGTTCCATATCGTGGTGGCGGACGCGGATTTCCTCTGGCCTCGTCCTGCGATCGTCCTATGAGCGGCGCAAACGGAGGACATGCGATGCCGGATACAACGCTGCCGAACCTTGGGACGATCGCGCTGAGCCGCAAGGGGCGGCTGCTGGTGATGACGCTGAACCGCCCCGATTCGCTCAACGCGGTGAACCTGGAGCTGCACGACGACCTGGCCGAGGCGATGGCCTTCGCGCAAGGAGACAAGGGCTCGGACGTGCTGCTCATCACCGGCGCGGGCCGCGCCTTCTCGGCGGGCGGTGACCTCGACCACATCTCGCGCAACGCCGCCGATCCGCGCCTGTTCGATCACGAGGCGCAGGTCGCCAAGCGGATCGTCTATACCATGCTCGACATCGACAAGCCGATCGTCGCCCGAATGAACGGCCACGCGGTCGGCCTCGGCGCGACGCTGGCGCTGTTCTGCGACGTGATCTTCGCCGCCGAGGGCGCGAAGATCGGCGATCCCCACGTCGGCCTCGGCCTCGTCGCGGGCGATGGCGGGGCGGTGATCTGGGCGCAGCGGATCGGGCTCGGCCGGGCCAAGGAATACCTGATGACCGGCGAGTTGCTGACCGCGCAGAAGGCGGCCGAGATCGGCCTGGTCAACCACTGCGTCCCCGCCGACCAGCTCGACGAGGCGGTCTACGGCTTCTGCGACAGGCTGCTGGCCGGGGCGATGGGCGCGATCCGCGCGACCAAGGTGCTGACCAACCTGGAGCTGAAGCGCGTCGCCCATGCCGTGATGGAGACCGGCATCGTCATGGAATCGCTGAGCGTCCGCAGCGCCGACCACCTGGAAGGCATCGCCGCGCTCAAGGAAAAGCGCAAGCCGGCGTTCGGGAAGTAGCGGAGCAAAAGCCCCCAACACTCCCGTCGACCCGGGCTTGACCCGGGGTCCCGCTGTCTACGGCGAGCCCCGCGCAACAAGCGGGACCCCGGGTCAAGCCCGGGGGGACGGGGTTGGAGGTGGTGTCGCAAATACGGCCGGGACTTACGCCCCGACGCGTTCGCCCAGCTCGCTGAACAGCGCGGTATAGACCGTGCCCATGTCGTTGGCCTCGGTCTGGGTCAGCTTGCCCTCGGCCGAGGCCTTGCCCACCGCGCCGAGGAACTGCATCGGATCGTCGATCTCGATGTCGTAGATCGCGAGGTACTGGTTGGTGTCGGAGCCCATCAGCTTGGCCACCAGCTTGTAGCGCTGCGCGCCGACGCCGCCCGGCATCGAGATGATCTCGGGCAGGTGCTTGTTCTGGTACCAGTCGTGGAATTCCTCTTCCTTGCCGGCGACCGGGGTGCTGAGCGCGACGAGCTTGAACTTGGCCATGAGGGTCCTCTCCTAAGCGATTTCGGCGGCAGCTTTCTCATCGCCCGGCGCGGTTTCCAAGCGAAAAGCCGCGAGCAGCGCTTCAACGCGGGCGCGATATGCGGCGACGCCGGCCTCCTTGACCGGGCCGTAGCCCGCGGCGAGCGCCGGGGCGGCGGCGATCTCCGTCGCAAGGGCCAGCTTCCCGGCGGTCATCCCCTCGGCCAGGCTCCGCACCATCGCCTGGTACTCGCCGATCAGGGCGCGTTCCAGGCGGCGCTCGGCGGTATGGCCGAAGGGGTCGAACGGGGTGCCGCGCAGCGCCTTGCCCCGGCGCAGCAGGCGGAACAGCGGGAGGACCCAGCCGCCCACCGCGATCTTGCGCGGCCGCCCGGTGCGCGGGTCCTTGCCCAGCGGCAGCAGCGGCGGAGCGAGGTTCAGCGAGAGCTTGAGCTTGCCGGAGAAGGTGTCGGCCAGCCCGGCCATGAAGGCCGGATCGGTGTAGAGCCGGGCCACCTCGTACTCGTCCTTGTAGGCCATCAGCCGGGCGAGGCCGCGGGCCACCTCGATCAGGAAAGGCTCGGCGTCGAGCCCCGCGAGCCGGCCGGCGATCTCCTCGACGAAGCCGCGATGGCGCGCGGCATAGGCCGCGTCCTGATAGGCGGTCAGCAGGGCCGTGCGGCTCGCCAGCATCGCTTCGAGCGTGCGCGGCTCCTCCGGGGCTGCCGCATCCTGCCCGCTCAGCGCCCACAGCGCCTCGGGATCGATCGCCGCGAGCCGGCCGAGCGCCAGGGCGTCGAGATTATCGCGGACCTTCACCCCGTTGAGGCGCACCGCCTCCTCCAGCGCGGCGATCCCGACCGGGAGCAGGCCGCACTGCGCGGCGAAGCCGACCATCATCAGGTTGGTGTAGATCGAATCGCCGACCAGCCGCGTCGCCAGGGTGCCGGCGCGGATGGTCTCGACGTTGGCGGCGTCGATCCGCTTGGCGATGGCCGAGACGAACCGGCTGGCCGAGAGGTCGAGCGACTGGTTGGTCTGGAACTCGCCGGTCGGCGCAACATCGGCATTGGCGACCAGGCGGGTGTCGGCGCGCGACAGCATCAGCACCTCGGGAGAGGAGCCGACGACGAGATCGCAGGCGATCACCACGTCGGCCTGGCCCGCCCGCAGCCGCGCGCTGGGAATCGCCGCGACCGCGTCGGCGACGCGGATATGGCTCGTCACCGCCCCGCCCTTCTGGGCCATGCCGGTCATGTCGAGCACCTTGGCGACGCGGCCCTCGACATGGGCGGCCATGGCGATCAGCGCGCCGACCGTGAGCACCCCGGTCCCGCCAATCCCGGTGACGAGCAGCGCCCGCTCCCCGGCGAGGACCGGCGGGTCCGGCACCCGCTCCATCCGCCGCGCCAGCTCCGCGCGGTCGAAGCCGCGCCGCGCCAGGGCGCCGCCGCGGACCGTGACGAAGCTCGGGCAGAAGCCCTTCACGCAGGAATAGTCCTTGTTGCAGGTCGACTGGTCGATCCTGCGCTTGCGGCCGAACTCGGTCTCGATCGGCTCGATCGACAGGCAGTTCGACTGGGCCGAGCAATCGCCGCAGCCCTCGCAGACCGCCGGGTTGATGTAGAGCCGCCGGTCGGGATCGGGATAGTCGCCGCGCTTGCGCCGCCGCCGCTTCTCGTTGGCGCAGGTCTGGTCGTAGACGATGGCCGAGGTGCCCTTGACCTCGCGCAGCTCGCGCTGGACCGCGTCGAGGTGGTCGCGGTGGAGCACCCGGACGCCGGGCAGCGCCTGCCGGTCGAACCGCTCGGGCTGCTCGCTCAGCAGGACGACCGGCTTCACCCCCTCGATCGCCAGCTCGCGCACGATCTGCTCGACCGTAAGCGCGCCCTCGGCGGGCTGGCCGCCGGTCATGGCCACGGCGTCGTTGTAGAGCACCTTGAAGGTGACGTTGCTCCCGGCCGCGACCGAGGCGCGGATCGAGAGCAGGCCGGAATGGGTATAGGTCCCGTCGCCGAGGTTCTGGAACATGTGCGGCGTGTCGACGAAGCTCTGCGCCGCGACCCAGGGCATCCCCTCGCTGCCCATGCCCACGGTCTGCATCGTCCGCCGCGCGGGCATGAAGACGGCGAGCCCATGGCATCCCGTCGCGCCCATCGCGTTCGAGCCCTCGGGGACCACGGTGCTGGTGTTGTGCGGGCAGCCCGAGCAGAAATAGGCCGGGCGGACCGCCTCGGCCTTCAGCGCCGCGCCCTCCAGCCGGCACAGCACCTGGTCGCGCGAGCGCGCCTCGTCGCCGAGCAGCCCGTGCGCCGCCAGCCGCCGGACCAGCGCGCGCCGCACCGCGCCGGGATCGAGCACCCCCACGGCGGAGAGCAGCGGCGTCCCGTCGGGCTCGGCCTTGCCGGTCAATGCCGGCGCGTCGGCCGTGCCGTAGAACACCCGCGCGAGCTGCTCCTCGATCAGCGGGCGCTTCTCCTCGACCACCAGCAATTCGGCGCTGCCGCCACAGGCGGCGCGGGCGAAGGCGGGGTCGAGCGGCCAGACCAGGCCGAGCTTGACCACCCGGAGGCCGATGTCGCGGCACTTGCCCGCGTCCAGCCCGAGGTCCGCCAGCGCCTGGCACAGGTCGAGCCAGGCCTTGCCCCCGGTGACGATCGTCAGCCGCCGCCGCGGCGCGTCGTGCGTCACCCGGTCGAGGCCATTGGCGGCGGCGAAGCGCAGCGCCTGGGGCAGGCGGTGCTCGACCACCATCCGCTCCTGCTCCAGCGCCATCGAGCCGGGCCGGGCGTGGAGCATCACACCCGCCGGGCCTTCCGGCATGGCGATCGGGAAATCCGGCTCGGGCAGCGTGACCGTGGAGGTCAGGTCCAGCGTGTCGGTGATCGTCTTCATGCCCACATAGAGGCCGGAATTGCGCGACATGGCCCAGCCGAGCTGGCCGTAGGACAGGATCTCGTCGGTCGTCGCCGGATAGAGCACCGGGACGAAGCCGGCGATCAGCGTATGCTCGGACTGGTGCGCGGAGAGCGAGGACTTCGCCGCATGGTCGTCCCCGGCGAGGACCAGCACGCCGCCCTGGGCCGAGGTCCCGCCGAAATTGTCGAGCTTAAGCGCCTCCATCGCGCGGTCGACCCCGACGCCCTTGGCGTACCACAGGGCGAAGACCCCATCGACGCGGGGGCGGCCGAAGGCGGGCAGCTCCTGCGTGCCGCGCAAGCTCGTCGCCGCCAGCTCCTCGTTGAGGCCGGGCTCGAAGCGGATGTCGTGCTCGGCCAGCAGCGCCTCGTTCGCCCAGAGCTGCGCGTCGAGCGTGGTGATCGGCGAGCCGCGATAGCCGGTCACGTAGCCGGCGGTCCTCAGCCCCGCCGCCCGGTCGCGCCGCGCCTGGTCGAGCAGCAGCCGCACCACGCCCTGGAGCGAGGAGAGCATGACCTGCCCGGAAGGCTGGCTGTACTTGTCGCCGAGCGTGACGACGGTCTTAGTCATGGGTCGGCTGCCTCAGGGAATGCGCGGGGCTTCCCCTCCCGCCCGCGGGAGGAGGAACAGGAAGGCCGTTCTACGGAACGCGCGGACAAAGGCGATGCACCGTCCCGCCCCGCCAGTTGACCCCCAGGGCAAGCGCCGCGCCTATTGCAGCAGCGGGGCCTCGGCGACTTCCTCGTAGCCATCCGCCGGGTTGAGCAGCCCGCCGTGGACCTCGCTGCGGAACTCGCGCGGATTCACCTTGAACACGCGCTTGAACATGCGGCTGAAATGGGCCGGGCTCTTGAAGCCGACGCCATAGGCGATCTCGCTGATCGAGATGTCGCGCGGGTCGCTGGCCGAGAGCCAGGTGCGCGCCTTCTCCAGCCGCTGCTCCCAGACCAGTTCGGAGAACGAGGTGCCCTTGAGCCGCAGCAGGAACGAGAGGTAGCGCGGCGAGATGCCGCAGCCCTTGGCGACCATCGCGGTCGAGAGCTGCGGGTCCGAGAGGTGGACCTCGATGAAGCGCAGCACCTCGGCCAGGCGGCGGTCGGCGATGGTCTGGCGGCAGGGCGCGGCCTCGTCGCTGGCCTTCACCGCGTTGCCGATCAGGCGCAGCGCGGTCTCGACCAGGGTGCGGGCGGAATCCTCGGCCAGGCCGCCGTCGTCCTCGAACACGTCGGTCAGGATGTTCTCGGCAATCGCCATCTCGGCCCGCGCCACCGGCATGAACAGGCCGGTGCTGAAATCGTGGGCGATATGGGCGCGCAGGATATGGGTCGGCACGGTGACGTGCAGCACCTCGTGCACCGCCTCGCTGTCGGTGCGGCACTCGATGAAGAACGGGCTCATCGAGCGGGTGATCGCGAAATCGCCGGGATTGGCGACCTTGTTGCCGCACTGGTTGGAGAAGACCAGGCTGCCGTGCTTGACGAACCACAGCACCGACAGGTCGGTCGCGTCTTCGCGGATGTGCTGGCGGGTGCGGCGGAACGACAGGTTCGTCGCCGAGCGCTGCTTGATGATCGAGATCGGCCCGACCGCCTTGCGCTCCGAGCGGACGTCGATCACCGAGGCGTCCTCGATGCGGAAATCGCCGCGATAGTATTCCTGGTCGCGCTCGCCGCGGAACAGGTCCTGGCATTCGCGGTAGTTCTTCCGGTCGAAGGAAAACAGCATTTCGGCCATGTCGAGCATTCTCCCGCCTTGCCCCTAGAGGCACGCCGATTCGCGTCGGCTTATTGACTGGGACGGTAATGACCTGGCGCGAAGGCTCCAAGCAGGGGGTGCAGGGGCATCTGCATTTGATGCAGATGGGTGAGCCGTCCTCCATACGCCATGCCGTCATCCTGAACTTGTTTCAGGATCCATCCCTCCCCATGCGAGGAGCCAGGGCCGGCAAGCCCAATCCCACGGCCAGGTCGCGCCACTCGGGATTCGCCTCGTTGATCAGGTTGATCTTCCACTGCCGATGCCAGCGCTTGAGCTGCTTCTCGCGCAGGATCGCCAGGTCCATTTGACCGAACAGTTCGAAATGAACGAGGCGACGGACCGCATATTGCGAGGTGAACCCCGGCAAGGTCCCCTCGCGATGTTGCCACATCCGTCCGAGCAAGTCCGAGGTAACGCCGACGTACAGCGTCCCGTAATGACCGCTGGCGAGGATATAGACGCAAGGCTGTTTGTCGCGCCCCCGCATGATCCCGACGATGTCGAGAAATGGATCCTGAAACAAGTTCAGGATGACGACAAGGAGAGGACAGGCGGGCGCGCGAGCGCCCTTAGCCCTGCCGGCCCTTCTTCGACAGGCGCCACTCGGGCGGATAGTTGAGGTCGTTGTTCTTCACGACCTTGCCGATGCCCTGCTGGAAGGTGCTGTCCTTGCCCAGGTTCACGTCGTTCTCGGCGTCGTCCTTCATCAGCGGCAACATGCCTTCGAGCCAGCCGGTCAGCAGCGAGCCGAAGTATTCGCCGCGGTACTGCTTGTAGGCCTCGATGAAGGTCTTCTGCGCGACGACCACGTCGGTCGGGCGGGTGATCGAGCAGGCGTGGGCGTACTTGGCGGTCTCGGCCTCCAGTTGGTCCCGCGGCACCACCGAGTTGACGAAGCCGGCGACCTTCAGCTCGTCGGCCTGGAACGGGCGGCCGGTGAACAGCATCTCGGAGAAGCGGCGCAGGCCGACCGTCTCCAGCCACTGCCACATGCGCGGACCCCAGCCGGCGTAGCGGAACGAGGGGTGGCCGAACAGCGCGTCGTCCGAGGAGACGATGATGTCGGCGTCGGCGCACTGGTAGAAGTGCCAGCCGTAGCAGTAGCCCTTGGCCTCGATGATCGAGATCTTCTTGAACTCCTGGAGCGGCCGGTTGCCCGAGCGCGCCTTGGCGTAATAGTCGGTCAGGCCGTGGAGGTAGCGGAACGAGCCCGGCGGGGGATACTTCACCGCCGGATCGTCGATCTCCAGGTCGACCAGGAAGCCGTCGCCCGGCTTGGGGCTGAGGTAGAGGTCGCCGTGCTCGTCGAGGTCGCCGCCCGAGCCGAGGTTGTCGCCCTCGCCGCGGATGACCAGGACCTTCACCTCGTCGTCGATGTTGGCCTTGTGGACCAGCTCGCCGAAGCGGGCGCGCATCCCGATGGTCGCGGTATTGTGCTTGTCGAGCCGGCTGAAGGTGATCGTCGCGATCCGGGTCTTCGGGTCCTTCTCGTAGAGGACGTGCTTCTCGGCTTCGCGTTTGTGGTCGGCGATGGTGACCATGGCGTCTGCTCTCCCGTGTGTATCGCCGGGCGAGTGCCATAGCAGGCAAGCCCGGTATCGGCAGGAGACGCACGCGCTTCGATATGGGATGCGCGGCGAGGTGGCGAGCGGACGCGCGATCGACTATGCAGGGCCGGTCCTCCTCCCGCCGCCGGGAGGGGAGTCTGGAGCGCACATGGAGAAAGAGAGCTTCTTCAGCCTCGACGGCCCGCTCGACCTGCCGCCGCAGGGCGGGCAGGTCCGCGCGGCGAACTTCGCCGGGCTCGCCCAGGTCGCCCGCTCGTTCGGCCGCGACGCGCGCGGGATCGTCGCCCGGCACGGGCTGGAGCCGCGCGTCCTGACCGACCCCGAGAGCCTGGTCGCGCCGCAGCAGGTGGCCGACGTGCTCGAATACTGCTCGACGATCTTCGACGATCCGCTGTTCGGCCTGCACCTCTCCACCACCCAGGACCCGGAGGTGTTCGGCTGCGTCACCGCGCTCTGCCGCTCGGCCCCGACGGTGCGCGCCGGCATCCGCTGCCTGATCGACTACCTGCCCGTGGTCCACGCGCCGGACTGCGAGGTCGTGCTGATGGAGGGCCGCGAGACCGCCGAGCTGACCTGGCTGGTCAACCACGACCTCGGCGTCAACGACCAGGCGAACTACCAGGCGGCCATGCTCAACGTGAAGCTGATGCAGGCGATGGGCGGCCCCGGCTTCCAGCCCGCCTGGGTCAGCCTTTCCGCCGACACCCGCCCCAGCGACATGCCCGAGCTGGAGAACGCGCTCGGCTGCCGCGTCCTGCCGCGCAGCGAGCGCAATTCGGTGGCCTTCCCGGTCCACCTGCTCGACCAGCCGGTGCCGAGCGCCAACCGCCTGCTCTACCGCCTGCTCGGCGGCTATCTGGAGCAGGTCCGCGCCTCGCGCAGCGAATCGATCATCGACCGGGTGGAGAGCTATATCCGCGGCAGCCTCGCCTCGGGCTCCTGCTCGATCGAGCGCTGCGCCGAGAAGACCGGCATGTCGGTGCGCACGCTCCAGGCGCGGCTGGCGGCGGAGGGCGCGAAGTTCTCCGACTTGGTCGAGGCCCACCGCGAGCGGTTGGCCCGCAGCCACCTCGCCCAGCGCCTGCTGAGCCTGGACGAGATCGCCGACCGGCTCGGCTACGGCGAGCAGACCAGCTTCGGCCGCGCCTTCAAGCGCTGGACCGGGATGACCCCGCAGCAGTACCGGGCCAACGCCGGCTAGGTCCTTCCCCTTCGGGAGGACCTCAAACCTTCATCACGATCCGCCCGGCGGTCTTCCCGTCGAAGGCGTCCTGCATCGCGGCGGCATAGTCCTCCAGCGCGTAAGTCTTGCCGATCACCGGCCGGAGCAGGCCCTGTTCGGCCCAGGCGCGCATCCGGGCTTGGGTCTCGGCCATCTTCTCCGGCTCCTTCTCGCCGAAGACGCGGAGCTGGACGCCGATCATGCTGGCGGTCTTGACCAGCGGCAGGTTGGTCTTGAGCGCGGAGATGCCGCCGGTGAAGCCGATCACCAGATAGCGCCCGTCATAGCCCAATGAGCGGAAGGCCGGGTCGGTCATGTCGCCGCCGACCGGATCGAAGACCACGTCGATCCCCTTGCCGCCGTTGGCCGCCTTGAGGTCGTCGCGCCAGGCCGGGCTGCGGGTGTCGATCGCCGCGTCGGCCCCGGCGGCGAGGCACGAGGCGCGCTTGTCCTCGCTGGAGGCCGAGGCGATCACCCGCGCGCCGAGCGCCTTGCCGACCTGGATCGCGGCGATGCCGGTCGCCCCGCCCGCGCCGAGGATCAGCAGCGTCTCCCCGGCCTGGAGCCGGCCGCGGTCGGTCAGGGCGTGGACGGCGGTGAGGTAGCTCGGCGGGAAGACCGCGCCCTGCTCCAGGGTCAGGGCCGCGGGCAGGCGGTTGAAGCTCGCGGCGCGGAAGGTGTTCGCCTCGGCGAAGACGCCGCCGAAGGAACTGCCCATCACCCGGTCGCCGACCGCGACGTGGCTCACGCCCTCACCCACGTCCTCGACCATGCCGGCGCATTCGCTGCCGGGAATGAAGGGCAGCGGCGGCGTGACCTGGTACTTGCCCATGGCGGTCAGCACGTCGACGTAGGAGACGCCGATGGCCTTCACCGCGACGCGGATCTGGCCCGGGCCGACCGGCGCGGGGGCGAAGTCTTCGAGGCGGTAGCTTTCCGGCGGGCCGAATTCACGGCCGATCACAGCGCGGGTCATCAGTGCTGTCCTCCATCGCAGCGGACGATCGATCCGGTCACGTTGACCGAGGCGGGGCTCGCCAGGAACAGGGCGGCGGTGACGATGTCCTCGGGCTCCGCCGCATGGCCGCGCGGGATCGGGATCGGCCCCTGCCCCTTGTCGGGCCAGGCCTCGACGATGTCGGTGCGGAAGGCGCCGGGCGAGAGCGTGTTGACCCGGACCTTGGGCGCATATTCCCAGGCCAGGCTGCGGCCCATCGCGTTCAGCGCCGCCTTGGACGAGCCATAGGCGACGACCTGCGGCAGCGGCATCATCGATCCCGAGGAGGTCACGTTGATGATGCAGCCCCCCTCCCCGTCGAACATCCGCTTGGCGATCTGGCTGGCGAGGCGGAACGGCCCCTTGAAGTTGAGGTTGACCACCGAATCGAACAGGGCCTCCGTCACCTCATGGCTCGGCATCCCCGGGCTCAACCCGGCATTGTTGATGAGGATGTCGACCTTGCCGGCGGCGGCATAGGCCTCCTCGATCAGGCGGTCGCACTGATCCCACTTGCCGACATGGGCCGAGATCGCCCAGGCCCGCCGCCCCAGCGCGCGGCATTCCTCGGCCACGGCCTCGCAGTTCTCCAGCTTGCGGCTGGCGACGATGACGTCCGCCCCCCGCTCGGCCAGGGCCTTGACCATCTGGTAGCCGAGCCCGCGCGAGCCGCCGGTGACGAGCGCGACCTTGCCCGTGAAGTCGAACAGCGGGTCCATGCTCAACCCCGCGCGTCGGGATAGCGGGCCAGAGCCGCCGCCGTGCGGGTCGGGATATGCTCGCTCGGGAACAGGCCCGGCGCGGGCGTCGCCTTCTTGAGATAGGCGCGGGCGAGCTGCGACTTGTGGACGTCGGTCGGCCCGTCGGCGAAGGCCAAGCCCATGCCGCCGCCGAACCAGTTGGCCAGCGGCATGTCGAGGCTGATGCCGAGCGAGCCGTGGATTTCCAGCGCCTTGCCGATCACGTTCATCCAGACCGAGGCCATGGCCACCTTGCACATGCCGATATAGTTGCGCGAGGCGCCGTGCGGCATCCGCCCGGCCTCGATCTCGTCGATGATCCAGGCGGTCTTGAGCACCAGGTTGCGGAACATCTCCAGCTCGATGATCGATTCCGCGATCTTGGCCTGGACCATCTGGTGATCGCCGAGCTTGCGCCCGCGCGTGGTGCGCGAGACGGCGCGCTCCAGCATCATGTCGATGGCGCGCTGGCACTTGCCGACCGTGCGCATCGCGTGGTGGATGCGCCCGCCGCCGAGCCGCGCCTGGGCGACCTTGAAGCCGCCGCCGCGCTCGCCGAGCATGTGGTCGAGCGGCACCTTCACCCGGTTGTAGCGGATATGGGCGTGGTGGCCGTTCTCGGGATCGGGCTCGCCGGCGATGGCGACGTTGCGGAGGATCTCGATCCCCGGCGTGTCGGCGGGGACGATGAACATGCTCATCCGCTCGGTCAGCGGCTTGTCGGGATCGGTGACGCAGATCACCAGCAGGAACTCGGCCAGCTTGGCGTTGGAGGAGAACCACTTCTCGCCCTCGATCACCCACTCGTCGCCTTCGAGGGTCGCCTTGCAGGTGAAGACGCCCGGATCGGCTCCGCCCTGCGGCTCGGTCATCGAGAAGCAGGAAACGATATCCCCGGCCATCAGCGGGCCGAGATAGCGCTGCTTCTGCTCGGGCGTGCCGAACAGGGCGAGAATCTCGGCATTGCCGGTGTCCGGCGCGGCCGTGCCGAAGACGGTCGGCGCCCAGGACGAGCGGCCGATGATCTCGTTCATCAGCGCCAGCTTGACCTGGCCGTAGCCGGGACCGCCGAGATGCGGGCCGAGGTGGCAGGCCCACAGCCCCTGCGCCTTGACCTGGTCCTGCAAGGGCTTGAGGTGCCGCCGGGCGGGCTCGTTCTTGGTGTCGAAGTTGGCGCTCTGGTCGGGCCAGAGCAGGTCCATCGTCTCGCACTCCTCGCGGACGAACTTGGCCATCCAGTCGAGCTTGGCCTGGAACTCGGGTTCAACGCTGAAATCGATCATGTCACTCTCCTGAACCTTGCCCGTTTCGGGAAGGTTGCGCCTCATTTCATCCGCGCGATCTCGGCGGCGGTTTCCTGGAACACGTTGTCGACGATCCGCGCGAAGAAACGGCCCGTCTCCTTGGGCAGGTGCCCCGCCTCGGCCGCGGCGACCTTGTATTCGAGCAGGCAGCCCGACTTGAACCGCGAGAGGATGGAGAACCAGCGGAAGTCCTCGATATTCCGCCCGGTCCCGGCGCAGTAATAGCGCGCCAGCTCCTGCTTGGTCGGGAAGTGCGCCGGGTTGTTGAGCGCGGTGGGGAACTCCTTGTCCGGGTTCTCCTCGTCGCGCATCCCGCCGGTGAACCAGGCGATGTCGATCATCGGATCGCCGATGGTCGACAGCTCCCAGTCGATCATCGCCGCGAGCCGCGCGGGCGGCCCCCACTGGAACATCATGTTGGGCGTGCCGACATCGCCGTGGATGATGCCGCGCACCTCCTCGGGCATCTTGGAGTGGCGCAGCCATTCCTCAGTCTCGGCATAGCCTTCGAAATGCCGCGGCTCGTAGCCCTTGTAGCGCTCAGGATAGGTGGCGAGCTGGCCGGCCCAGCCGTCGACCCGGCGTTCCAGGAACTTGCCGGGCTTGCCGTAGTCGCGCAGGCCGATCGCCTCGTAGTCGACATTGGCCAGCTTGATGAGGCCGTCGACGATCGCGAAGGGGATGCCGTATTCGTAGGGCATCCGGTCGAACGGCGGCTCGTTGTGAATCTTCTCGTCGCGCAGGTTGGGCGCCCAGCCGTCGACCATCTCCATGACGTAGAACGGGCGGCCGACCACGGACGGGTCTTCGCAGGCACCGTAGCAGATCGGGTGCGGCACGTCGGTCTGGTTGAGCGCTGTCAGGATGCGCGCCTCGCGCAGCACGCCCTTCTCCGCGCCCGGCGGCGGGACGGCCGGCGGGCGGCGCATGACCATCCGGCCCTCGCCGCGATCCAGGGTCAGCACCACGTTCGACGTGCCGCCGCTGAGGATCGCGGTCTTGAGCGGACCCTTGCCCAGCTCGGGGACATGGGCGTCGAGCCAGTCGGTCAGCGGACCGATCGGCGCCAGCTCGTCCAGGTTGTGCTCGATACCGCTCATGTGTCGTCCTCTCCTGCGCCCGCATCGCCGCGCAGGCGGGCTTCCAGTTGCTTGCGTACCGCGCGCACGGCGAGCGTCGCCGCCCGGGTCGCGTCGAGATCGAGGGTCAGTTCCTCGGCGATGGCCTCGGCCCGGGCGTCGGCTTCGCGCTTGAGCGCCAGGCCCTTGCCGGTCGCGCGCAGCAGCACGGCGCGCTTGTGATCGGGATTGGGCGCGGTCTCGACCAGCCCGGCCGCGACCAGCGAGTTCGCCGCGCGCTGCACGATCTGGCGCGGCTGGCCCATCGAGCGCCCGATCTGCGCCACGGTCGGCGGCCGCTGCGCCTCGACCACCGAGTTCAGCACCATCATCTCCGACTCGTTGAGCCCCGCCTCGCGCCGCGAGGCCGCGAAAGTGCTCTTGAGCCGGCCGCTGAGGCGCGTGACCTCGTCGACCAGGCCGATCAGCGCATTGCGGGAATCGAACGAGCCATCCATTCCTCGATCGTGTCATATTGACATGATCGTGTCAAATCGATTTCGACGGCCGAGGGCTTGGCCGCAATCCTTCGCCGTTTTGCGGGAGGCGCGAGAAAAGACTTGACAAACTGAACCATATGGGTTATATGCCCCGCCGTCGGATCGGTGGATGTCAACGCCAGTCCGACACGCAGCGGGTGCGGGGAGGCGGTCAGCGCTTCGCTTCCTGGCCTCTCCGCTTTAACGGCCGGCGCTCAGCGGACCTGAGTGTCCGTTCCCATGGCCAAGGACCTTGCCCCGAGGCGGCCGCTTGCGAGCCCGACCCGCCTCCTGTCCTTAGCCATCTTCAGGGCCGAGCCGGCGGGTTCTTCGCATAACCCTTCCGGCCGTTCGCACCGCCAAAACATGCGAAGCCAAGCCTGTATGGTTCAGGCACCTACCGCCGGCCGTTTCCCGCCTGCGTCCTCCCCTCCCGGCGTTACCCCGCAGTCGCCAGCGGGCGATGAGGCGTGCCTGCCTCCTTTCCCAACCTCCCCACCCCTCGTCGCCCCGGACTTGATCCGGGGCCCCGCTTCTTCCTGCGCGACGCCGGAAAAGGAAAGCGGGACCCCGGATCAAGTCCGGGGTGACGACAGGGGTGGGAGCGGGGAGGAGACGGGAATGGAAATGTCGGCCCTATCCCAAAACGGGAAGGATCAGGGACGCCTCACGGCAATGTCGGCTTCTCCGCGCGCATCCGGAAGGTGGTGACGGGCTTGCGGACCTGGACGATCAGCACGCAGACCACGCCCTCGGGCTCGAAGCGCAGCTCGACCGGGCGGCCCAGCTCGTGGGCGACGATCTTCTCGATCAGCTCGGTGCCGAAGCCGCGGCGGCGCTCCTCGGGCACGGGGGGGCCGCCGCGCTCGGTCCATTCGATCCGGGCCAGCTCGGACGAGATCATCGTCCAGTGGACCCGGAGCCGCCCCGAGACCACGCTGAGCGCGCCGTACTTGGCGGCATTGGTCGCCAGCTCGTGGATGGCGAGGCCGAGCGAGAGCGCGTCGTTGGGGGCCAGCTCCACGTCCGGGCCCTGGAGCGCGATCAGGTGGTCGGCCTCCTGAGTATAGGGCGCCAGCTCGGCCGCGACCACGGCGCGGATCAGGGTCGTGCCCCATTCCGACTGGGTGAGCAGATCGTGCGTCGCCGAGAGCGCGCGGATCCGGCCGTTGAGGCTCTCGGCGAAGCTCTCCACGTCGGTCGCCCGCCGCCGGGTCAGGGCGATGATCGAGAGCACATTGGCCAGCGTGTTCTTGA
>CALLNA010000108.1 GCA_938005655.1 uncultured Novosphingobium sp. | reverse complement strand
CGTTCGCCCGAGGGCCTGCGCTCCTTGAAGGACAAGACCTGATGGCCCGCATCACCGCCGGCATCGCCTGTAGCCATATCCCGGCGCTGGGCGTCGCCGCGGACTTCGACAAGTGGGGCGAGCCCTATTGGGCGCCGATCGAGCAGGGCTTCCGCTGGACCCGCGACTGGGAGGCGGGGCACCTGCCCGACGTGGTGATCCTGGTCTACAACGACCACGCCAGCGCCTTCGACATGAAGATCATCCCGACCTTCGCGATCGGCTGCGGCGAGCGCTACAAGCCGGCGGACGAGGGCTGGGGCCCGCGCGCGGTGCCCGACGTCCACGGCCATCCGGACCTCGCCTGGCACGTGGCGCAGAGCCTGATCCTCGACGAGTTCGACATGACGATCATCAACGAGATGGACGTCGACCACGGCCTGACCGTCCCGCTCTCGATGGTCTTCGGCAAGCCGGTCGAGTGGCCGGTCAAGGTGATCCCGCTGGCGGTCAGCGTCGTCACCTATCCCCCGCCGACCGGCAAACGCTGCTGGGCGCTGGGCGAGGCGATCGCGCGCGCCGTGGCGAGCTTTCCCGAGGACCTCAACGTGCAGATCTGGGGCACGGGCGGCATGAGCCACCAGCTCCAGGGGCCGCGCGCCGGGCTCATCAACCGCGCGTGGGACACCCGCTTCCTCGACCGCCTGTCCGGCACCACCGACGAGCTGCGCCGCATCCCCCACATCGAGTACCTGCGCGAGACCGGCAGCGAGGGGATCGAGATGGTCATGTGGCTGATCATGCGCGGCGCCCTCGGCCCGGCCACGCGCGAGCTTTACCGTTTCTACCACGTGCCCGCGAGCAACACCGCGGTCGGGCATATCGTGCTGGAGCCCGGCAACTGACGTCGGCCTTGAATGATGCAGGAGAAGACCATGAGAATCGCACTCGCCGGCGCCGGCGCCTTTGGAGAGAAGCACCTCGACGGGCTGAAGCTGATCGACGGGGTCGAGATCGTCTCGATCATCAGCCGCACCGGCGAGCAGGCCGCCGAAGTGGCGAAGAAGTACGGCGCCCGCCACAGCTCGACCGAGCTGGCCGACGCGCTGGCCCGCGACGATGTCGACGCGGTGATCCTCTGCACCCCGACCCAGCTTCACGCCGAGCAGGCGATCGCCTGCATGGAGGCGGGCAAGCACGTCCAGGTCGAGATTCCGCTGGCCGATAGCTGGGCCGACGCCGAGGCCGTCCTGAGGAAGCAGCAGGAGACCGGCCTGGTCTGCATGGTCGGCCACACCCGGCGCTTTAACCCCTCGCACCAGTGGGTCAAGAACCGTATCGCCGCGGGCGAGCTGACGCTCCAGGCGATGGACGTCGAGACCTTCTTCTTCCGCCGCAAGAACATGAACGCCAAGGGCCAGCCGCGGTCGTGGACCGATCACCTGCTGTGGCACCATGCGGCGCACACGATCGACATCTTCCAGTACATGACCGGGTCGAAAGTCATCGCCGCCAATGCGCTCCAGGGACCGAAGCACCCCGAACTGGGCATCGCCATGGACATGTCGATCCAGATGAAGACCGAGGCGGGGCAGATTCTGACCCTGGCGCTGTCGTTCAACAACGACGGACCGCTCGGCACCTTCTTCCGCTACATCGGCGATACCGGCACCTACATCGCCCGCTACGACGACCTGGTGAACGGCAAGGAGGAGCCGATCGACGTCTCCAGGGTGGCGGTCAGCATGAACGGCATCGAATTGCAGGACCGCGAGTTCGTTGCCGCGATCCGCGAGGGGCGCGAGCCGAATTCCTCGGTCGCCCAGGTGCTCGATTGCTATCGCGTGATCGGCGAGCTGGCCGCCAGCCTGGAGCGGCAGGACGGCTGGTCCTGACGGTCGTCACCTCTCGCTCATTCTCGTCCGTCATGCTGAACTCGTTTCAGCATCCATGGGATAAGGGCAGCGAAGCAACGCTGCTGTCGCTCGATAGGGCAGGGAGCACCATGGACCCTGAAACAAGTTCAGGGTGACGAGACGTTGGCTGGGCTGGGATTACAGCCCCGCCGGCTCCTCGTCGATGACCAGCGGTTCGGTGAAGACCGGCTGACCGCGCAGGGCGCGCAGCATGACGGCGAGCTTGCGGATTTCGTCGGGCGAATAGCCGGCAAGGTTGGTGCGGATGATCCGGGAGGTCTCCGCGCGGATCTCCGCCAGGGCCTGTTCGCCGAGCTTGGTGAGCGTCAATTCGGTGCGCCGCCGGTCGACCTCGCCGGGGCGAGACGTGACCAGACCGGCCTCGGTCAGGCGCGCCAGCTCGGCCGTGATCAGGCTGCGGCCGCAGCACAGGGCGTTGGCCAGCTCCAGCGGATAGAGCAGCCCGTTGGCCAGCAGGTTGAGGATGAAGGCCCCGCGCGGGCCGAGGTTGTATTGCTTGATGACCTTCTGGTTGCCCTCGCGCAGGGGACGCTGCGCGAAGGCCAGCCCTTCGCACAGGAAGCCGATGTCGATCCAGTCGAGATCGCCGCTGCGCTCGACACCAGTGTAGTAGCTGGTGATCTTGCGCATGGAATCCTTTCGGTCGGGTGAGGTCATGTCGGCTTCGGGGCGTAGGAGGTGCAGTAGGCGGTCTGGGCGGTCGGCCCGCCGCTGAGAATCTGGCAGGTGCCGCAGCCGTTCTGCGTGGCGACGAAGAAGGCGCAGGTGCCGCAGTGCTTGGCCGGATCGGGCGCGGGATCGACGAAGCCGACCGAGCGGCGCATGTTCTTCTGCGCCAGCGACATCGCGTTGAGATCGTAGCAGACCGTCTGGGCCTGGGCGAAGGCCTGCCGGGCCCCGAGCAGGGCGACCGGGGCAAGGCCGGCAAGGGCCAGGAAACGGCGGCGGGTCTCACTCATGTGCGCAACTCCTTAGCGACGGGACGGGCTTTTCGCCAGTTCCTCGTGGGTTTCGGTGGGGGGGAGGGCCGGCGTGCCCGGGCAAGCCCGCATGTCCTGGCCGGAAGGAGCGCGCATGGCGAAAGCCCCGCGACGAGCCGCAAGGCGAGGATGGCCGGCGCCGGGGCCTGCCTGCCCACGGCGCGACGCGCGGCAGAGCCGCGGCTACCTGCATGTGTTCTCCCGTTCGGTTCTGTCTATCCGAGGCTGTTTGTTCAGCCGCCGAACTATCGGAACCTAGGTGAAAACCGGCTGAACGGCCAGCCCGACTTTGTCGCGAAGTTTCGCAAGATGGGGCGTGGGCTTCGTCATCCCCGCCTGGACGGGGATGACGGCGTCAGCCCGGGACGGCCGTCAATCCCTGGCCAGCAGCAGGGCGGCCGCCAGCGGACCGCCGCCCGAGGTCGCGACGGCGACCTTGGGATCGCCTGGGATCTGCCGCTCGCCGCCCTGGCCGCGGAGCTGGAGCACCGCCTCGTGGGCGAAGCCGAAGCCGTGGAGGCGCCCGGCGCCGATCTGGCCGCCGCCGGTGTTCAGCGGCAGCTCGCCGTCGAGCGCGATGCGGGTGCCGCCCTCGATGAACCTGTGGCCCTCGCCGATCTCGCAGAAGCCCAGCGCCTCCAGCCAGGAGATCGGGAAGAAAGCGAAGCCGTCGTAGAACTGGACGGTATCGACGTCCTTGGGCTTGTAGTCGGTCTTGGCCCACAGCTCCGGGCCGGTGGCGTAGGAGGCCATCCATTCGGCTTGATCCCACGACCAGCGGTCGACTCGGCCGGCGCTGGCGGCGATGCGGACCGGTGTCGCCTTGACCTCGTCCAGCGCGTCGCCGGCCGAGACGATGATGACCGTCGAGCAGTCGGAGAAGCGGTCGCAGTCGTAGAGGCAGAACGGCGAGGAGATCATCCGCGCCGCCATGTAGTCGTCCATGGTCAGCGGCTTCTTGGTGATCGCGCGCGCGCGCGGATTGCGCAGCGCGTTGCGATTGGCGTTGAGCGCCACCTGGGCGAGCTGCTCGCGGGTCATGCCGTAGCGGTGCATGTGCCGCATCGCGTACTGGCCCACCCAGCAGGCCGCCGAGATCGCGAAGTAGGGCGCGGTCCACTGCGAATAGCCCTCGACGTGCTCGCGGCGTAGCGGCGGGAACTCCTCGGGCCGGGACATGGCCGCGGCCTCGTAGACCGTGCGGAAGCAGATCACGTGGCGGGCATGGCCGGCGCGGATCGCATCCGCCGCCGAGGCGATCGCGGAGAGCTGGGCGGGAATTTCCGCCGCGCCGCTGTGCCAGCGCGCCTTGATCCCGAACTGCTCGATCACCTCGTCGACGCCGACCGGCGAGAAGCCGAGGTAGCCGTGGCTCTTGCCCGGATAGGAGGCGACGCCGTCGATCTGGTCGAGCGTCAGCCCGGCGTCGGCCAGGGCCTCCATGATCGCGTCCTTGGTCAGGCCCATCGGCGAGCGGGTGAGGCGCACCCCGACCTCGGACTGGCCGATGCCGGTGACGTAGGCTTCGGTGTTCTGTCCCATCGTCACGCCACCTTCTCGAATACGGGGAACCAGATGCCGTCCTGCTCGTCGAAGGCGACCTTGACCTTGTCGTCGAACTTCACGTCGTTGACGTCGCAATTGACCACGTTGGTCGTCAGCACCACGCCGGGCACGCCGTCCAGGCGAACGCGGGCGATCACGAAGGGCACCTCCAGGCCGGGCATCCAGGCCTGGTAGTTGATCGTGAAGGTGTCGATCTCGCCGGTTCCCGCGACCGCCACGGCGGCCATGTTCTCAGACTGGCAATGCCGGCAAATCTGGCGCGGCGGATGGGTGAACTCACCGCAGTCGCCGCACTTCATCATGTTGAGCTTGCCTTCGGCGCCGCCGGTCCAGAAGGCGCGGTTGTCGGCGTCCAGCTTGGGCCGGGGGCGGCGAGGGGGTTGCGGGGGGCTCATTGGTCGTCTCCCAGATCAGTCGAGCTTGCTGCCGCCCATGAAGGCGGGATCGATGGCGCCGGTGAAGACGCCGCTGGCGAAGCCCTGGTCGGTATAGAGGAAGGTGCCGGTGATCGCGGCGTTCAGCGGGCTGTTGAGCAGGACCAGCGGCCATGCCTGGTCCTCCGCCGTCGCCATCCGGCCGAGCGAGGGATAGGGCCACTTGTCGAGGAAGCCGTCGGGCAGGGCGGTCTCCTGCGCGTCCATGAAGGCGGTGCGGGTCGGGCAGGGGCCGATCGCGTTGAGCCGGATGCGCCGTTCGAGGCCGAGCTTGACCGCGGCGTGCTGGGTCCAGACGACCAGCATCTCCTTCGAGGTGGTATAGCCGTCGCGCACCCGGTTCTCGGGGTCTGCCTCGCACCAGGCATAGGCGTCGTCGGGGTCGGAGAGGCTGAGCATGTCCAGGCTCTGCGCCAGGTTCTTCTGCCAGCCCATCGCCGCGTCGGACGAGATCAGGGCGATGCCCGCGCCGTCGGCCAGCACCGGCAGCAGGCTTTCGACGAACAGCCGCGTGCCGATGTAGTTGACCCTCATGCAGTAGAGCGCGCCCTTGATCATCGGCGGCAGGCCGGCGCAGGGGAACAGGAACTGGATCGGCGCCCCCCTATCTGATGTGGCGGCCTTCAGTGCCTCGGCCGTGGCGCGAACCTGGGCGAAGTCCGACAGGTCGCACTGGTGGAAGGACTCGCAGGGCACCTTGGGCGCCTGGATGTCGACGACATGCACCTTCGCGCCGAGATCGCCGAGGATGCGGGCGACCGCCTCGCCCATGCCCGAGGCACCGCCGGTGACGACGCAGGTTGCGCCGCGATAGCCCAGTCCGTCGAGGTTGCTCACAGTCCGTTTCCTTCCTTTGGTTCCATCAAGCGGCGGCCGCACCGATCAGGCAAGGGCCGCGGTCAATTCATCGCGCCTGCGCTACGCGTCGGGAATGCCGCCGAGCGTCGGTCCGCCGTCGACCGCGACGGTCTGCCCGGTGATGTAGGAGGCGGCGTCGCTGGCGAAGAAGACGATCATGTTCGCCATCTCCTCGGGCGTGCCGGTGCGGCGGAGCGGAATGGTCGTGCCCATCGCCTCGGCCTCGAGCCCGGCGACCTTCCAGGCGTCGAGCACCCGCTCGCTCGCGATCGCCCCGGCGGCGACGCAGTTGGCGCGGATGCCGTACTTGCCCCATTCGGCGGCGGTGACGGTGGTGAACATCTGCAAGGCCGACTTGGCCGCCGAATAGTGGGCGCCGCCCCTGACCCCGCGGATGCCCGCGCCCGAGGATATGTTGACGATCGCGCCCGACCGCTGCGCCATCATGTGCTTGCCGGCCTCGCGCGTCGCGACATAGGCGGAGCGCACGTTCAGCTCGAAGATCGAATCCCAGCCGCGCGTCGGGATCGTCTCCAGCGGGCCCATGCGGGTGCCGCCCGCGTTGTTGACGAGGACGTCGATCCGGCCGAACTCCGCCATCGTGCGCTCGACGAGCGCGATCACCGCGTCCTCGTCCTTCACGTCGGTCGGCACGGCGAGGCAGGCGGAGCCGCTCTCGTCGCGGATGCGCCGGGCGGCGCGCTCCAGCTCGTCGGCGGTCCGGCTGGCAATGACGACCGCGGCGCCGAGGCGGGCGAATTGCCGCGCCGTGGCGAAGCCGATGCCGGTGCCGCCGCCGGTGACGATGGCAACGCGGCCGGTGAAGTCGAGCTGGTCGGTGATCACGGCCTCACCACCTCCGCCGACGCTGGCAGGCGCGGACGCGGCGGCGCAGCTCCTCGGCGCGCTCCTCGGGCGTCACGATCGGGGTGTCGGGCGGCAGGTGGTCGCGCAGCTCGGAGAGCTTGACCCGCTTGAGCGTCGGGGTCGGCTCGGGATCGCATTCGTACCAGCGGCCGTAGATGCCGCCTTCGGTGTAGCCGGCGGGATCGAGCCAGTTGGGCACGCCCGGGTCCTCCAGCGAGATCACCGCGCGGAACTTCCCGTCCGAGCTGATCCTGGCGAAGTGGCCGTTGGTGCTGGAGAGGCGATAGACGTATTCCAGCGCGTTGAAATAGGGGTCGTTGAGCTGGACGTTCCAGTAGGTCCGCTTCTCGGGCAGGTCGGTCTCGATGATCAGCGCCTCGTCGGGCTCGAACTGGAAGCAGGCGGGCCAGTAGGTCTGCTTGACCAGGGCGCCGGGGTAGCGGACCGGCTCGAACACGTTGAAGCCGACGCGCTCCTTCACCCCGTTCTGCATGGCGTAGTAGAGGTTGGTCTTGCGCGCCGGGAACTTCGCCATTTCCTCGATGCGGTGGAGGATGTCCTCCACGCTGAGGCGCGGCTTGGGCGGGACGGGATCAAGGCACTCGATCGACAGGACCGGGTCGACCTCGTTCTCCCAGTCGTAGCTGCGATAGCGCAGGTACATGTAGGTCGCGCTCGGATCGATCCGGCCCCAATGGCCGGCGTAGCCCTCCGGCCGCTCGGCGCTGAACAGGATCTCGAAATCCTCGCCCAGCGCGATGCCGAGGTCGTTGATATCGAGCTCGTTGTGCCCGTTGGGCTGCGGCATGACGTCGACCGTGCCCGAGGCGGCGCGCTGGCTGGTGAAGGACAGGATCGGACAGGTGCCGCGGTTGCCCGAGACGCGATAGGTCAGGTCGCCGCGGATCGGCGACTGGACGTAGATGTCGTCGGGATTGGGCTGGAGCGTATAGACCGGGTTCCACAGCGGCGCCCAGTCGGGATGCTCGGCGTCGGCGTGGAAATAGGCGAAATAGGCGTAGGACAGGCTGGTCAGCGTCTGGCGATAGACGTCGGCGCGGTAGGTGTCGTCCTCGGGCCGCCAGGTCTTGTCCAGGTTGTCGATCGCGCCCTGGAGCGGGCGCAGCAGGTCGAGAAGGTCGGGCAGGCTCATTTCGTCTCCTTCGCATCCAGCTCGGCGAAGCCGGCGAGCATCGCCCCCTTGGCGACGTTGGCGGCGGGGAAGCCGGCGTAGGGGATCGCGGTGTAGAAGATCTCCTCGATCTCCTTCCGGGTCAGCCCGTTCGCGATGCCCATCTTGGTGTGGTACTGGATCTCCTCGGCAGCGCGCAGGCCGATCAGCATGCCGAGCACGGCGCAGCTCCGCATCTTCCGGTCGAGCCCCTCGCGGGTCCAGACCGAGCCGAAGGCCCAGTCGAGCGTCCATTCGGCCTGCTTGACCCCGAAATCGTCCGAGGATTCGATATAGCCTTTGATCCCCTCGGCCATGTCCGGCCCATAGACCTCGCCGAACAGGGCCAGGCCCTTCTCGCGTGCTTCGCTCACATCATTCTCCCAGGGTCTTGACGCGGATGGCGTCGGGTATCGGCGCGGCGGCGGCCATCAGCCGGCCGCCGGATTGACGTGGACCTTCGTTTCCGCGTTCGGTCCGCGCAGGGTCTCCATCATCTCCGGCAGGCCGAGCAGCGGAATCTCGTTGGTGATGATCGCCTTGGGGTCGGCGTGGCCCTGGTCGAGGTGGTCGGCGATGTAGAGGAAGTCCTTCATCGTGTAGCCGACCAGGAATTGCAGCGTCACGCACTTGTAGGAGCCCATCGCCGGCATCACCGGGTCGGGATGGGTGCAGAAGCCCAGGCTGACGACCGTGCCGTAGAGCTTGGCGTGCATGATCGCCTTGGTCAGCATCCCCTCGACGCCGACGCATTCGTAGACGATGTCGGGCGATCCGCCGAGCGCCTCGATCACCTCGCCGACCTCGTTGTCGCCGAACTGGACGAAGGCGTCCGCGCCCATCTCCAGGCACAGGTCCTTGCGCCGTGCCGAGCGCGAGGCGGCGACGATCCGGCCCGCGCCGAGCCGCCGCGCCCAGTAGATCGCATAGAGCGCGACCGCGCCGCCGCCGAGCACCAGGACCTTGTCGCCGGGCTGGATGCGCGACTGGCGCACCCCGTAGAGGCTGATCGCCAGGGGCTCGACCAGCGCGCCGTCGGCCATCGACAGCGTGTTCGGCAGCTTGACCGCGACGTCGGCCGGGACCTGGGCGAATTCGGCGAAGCCGCGCGTCACGCCGGGCGCGTTGCGGCACAGGACGGGATTACCGCCCTTGCAGCCCTCGCACTGGCCGCAGGAGCCCGAGGGCAGGACGGCGATCTTGTCGCCGAGCTTGTAGCCCTCGACCGCCGAGCCGAGCGCGACGATCTCGCCCGCGTATTCGTGGCCGAACTGGCCGGGACCGTAGTCCCACATCTCGCCCTTGGTCATCGACAGGTCGGTGCCGCAGATGCCGCAGCGATGGACCTTGATGACGACGTCGGTCGGGCCGGGAGTGGGTTCGGGCAGGTCCTCGATGACGACGGGCTTGCCTTCGCCCGGATAGAATGCTGCCTTCATTTGCGCTTCTCCACCAGATCGAACCGCTCGACATAGTCCCCGAACGGCGCGCGGGCTTCTTCCTCGGTCATGCCGAAATCGGCGATCGAGTAACGGTGCGCGCCGAATTGCAGCTCCGGCTTCTCCTCGATCCGCTCGGCGAACCGGGCGCGGGTCTCATCCGGAATGTCCCAGCCGATGAAGCGGTAGATGCGTTCGAGCACGCTCATCGGGTCGGCGTGGAAATCGGCGTGGACCACGTCGAGCACCTGATCGGCATGGCTCTCGCGCACCTTGTCGCACTTGCGCACGGCATTGGCCCACTTCGCCACCTCGCGCTGAAGCATGATGTGCGAGCGCTGCTCGTAGCGGTCGACCTCCATTTCGTTGTGCATCTGCATCAGCAGCGAGACGAGGCTGGGCACGGCCTTGGCCGGATCGCGGTGGGTCTGGATCACCCTGGCGTCGGGATAGATCGCGAACAGCAGGTCGAGCGTCTCGATATGGCCGGGGTTCTTGAGCAGCCAGCGCTTGTCCGGATCGTTGCTGCCGATGAGCTGCACGCAGCGGTAGTAATGGCGATAGGCCGGCTCTTCGCTCTGCGCCTGCCACCAGGCGTCGTAGGTCGCGGCCGAGTGGCTGCACGACCACAGGTTGGAGACGAACGACTGCCGCAGGACCATGCAGCACTCGTGGACCTCTTCGGCGATCACGTTGTGGGCCGAGCGCTTCTGCGGCGCGGCGGCATAGCGCGCTTCGAGCAGGGCGACGCTTTTGCGGAACTCGGGATGATCCGCCCACGTCTCGACCGGCGGGCGTGGCATCGGGCTGTCGAGTAGCCAGGTCTGCAAGCCCTGGAAGCGCGGATCGACCGCCATCAGCCGGTGCAGCGCCGTTGTCCCGGTGCGGGGCACGCCGGTGATCACCACCGGGCTGAGGATCGGCTTCGCGTCGAAGCCGGGGTTCGCCTTCATCGAGCGGATCGCCTGCGCCCGCCCGCGTAGCACCCCGACCACGCCGCCCCAGGCGATGCGGCGGCCTTGCTCGGAGAAACGCGGATCATAGTCCATCGACTGGAGCAGGACCTTGAGGCCCGGCAGGTAGTCGTCGGGGCCGAAATCCGTCGTGCCGACCTCGCGCGACACGATGTCGTGAAGCTGGTCCGACGCGGTGCGGAATTGGGCGGGGGGATCGTAGCTCAGGTCCATCGTTCTACTCGTCCGTTTCGATCATGCCGCCAAGCTGCGGGCCGCCGCCGACGGCCACCGTCTCGCCGGTGATGTAGGAGGCTGCGTCGCTGGCGAAGAAGACGATCATCTGCGCGACCTCGCGGGTCTCGCCATAGCGGCGCAGCGGGAAGACCTTGCAGGCGGCCAGCGCGTCGAAGCCGCTTTTCTCCCAGCCCTCGCGCGCCGCCTCGGTCGCGGTCATGCCCGGCGCGACGCAGTTCACGCGGATGCCGAGCGGACCCCATTCGGAGGCCGCGACCCGGGTCAGCATCTGCACCCCGGACTTGGCGGCGGAATAGGCCGCAACGCCCTTGGTCCCGTGGACCCCGGCGAGCGAGGAGACGTTGACCACGTTGCCCTTGCTCGCCTTGAGGTGGGGCAGGGCGGCTTGCGAGACGTACATCGCCGCGCTGAGGTTGAGCTGGACGTCGCGGTCCCACTTCGCCGGGTCCATCCGGGCGAGCGAGACGTGCCCGTGCGCGCCGCCCGCGTTGTTGACCAGGATGTCGATCCGCCCGAACGCGGCCACGACCTGCTCGACCAGCGGCCCGGCCTGGTCCGCCTGGCGCACGTCGGCGGTGACGCAGAGCGCCTTGCGGCCCAGCGCGCGGATCTCCGCGGCGGTCTTCTCCAGCTTCTCGATGCGCCGGCCGACGATCGCCACGTCGGCGCCGCGCTCGGCCAGCAGCAGCGCGGTCGCGCGGCCGATGCCGCTGCCGCCGCCGGTGACGATCGCCACGCGGCCGGAAAGGTCGAATTCGGGAAGCATCACCATCTCCTGCGGCGCTGACAGGCGCGGACGCGGGCGCGCAGCTCCTCGGCGCGCTCAGCTGGGGTTACGGTCGGGGTGTCGGCGGGCAGGTGGTCGCGCAGCTCGGCGAACGGGACCCGCTTGAGCGTCGGGGTGGGGCAGGAATCGCAGTCGTACCAGCGCCCGTAGATCGTGCCCTCGCGGTAGCCGGCGGGATCGAGCCAGTTGGGCACGCCCGGGTCCTCCAGCGAGATCACCGCGCGGAACTTGCCGTCGCTGCTCAGCCGGGCGAAGTGGCCGTTGGTGCTGGAGAGGCGGTACACGTACTCGACCGCGTTGAAGTAGGGATCGTTGAGCTGGAAGTTCCAGTAGGGCCGGACCTCGGGCAGGTCGGTCTCCAGGATCAGGGCTTCCCCTTCCGCAAACTCGAAGACCGCGGGCAGATAGACCTGCTTCGACAGCGCCCCGCCGATCGGCGCTGGCTGGAAGACGTTGACGCCGCCGGCCTTCTTCACCTCGTTCTGCATCCAGTAGAACAGCTTGGTCGCCTTGGCCGGCATCGCCGCCATGTGGCGGATGCGCTCCACGATCTCGTCGGGCGTCAGGCGCGGCTTGGGCGGGACGGGATCAAGGCACTCGATCGACAGGATGGCATCGACCTCGTTCAGCCAGTCGTAGCTGCGCATCCGGACCATCAGGACCGAGGCGCCGGGCTTGATCTGGAGCCAGTCCCCGGCGTGGCCGGTCGGGCGCTCGGCGCTCAGCAGGAAGTCGATGTTGCCCTCGGCGTCCACGGTTAGGTCGCGGTCGTCGAGGTCGGCGTAGTTCGCCCCGGTCATGTCGACCTCGCCCGGCATTCCGGCCAGGGCCGCCTGGGTGTTGATCGCGATCATCTTGACCGTGCCGCGGCTGCCCGAGAGGCGGTAGCGGTACTGGGGGCTGACCGGGGCGTAGAGGTAGATGTCGTCGGGGTTCGGCTGCAACGTATAGACCGGGTTCCACAGCGGCGCCCAGTCGGGATGTTCGGGGCTGGCGTGGAAGAAGGCGAAGTAGCCGTAGGAGAACTGCATCATGATCTGGCGATAGACGTCGGCCCGGTATTCCGGATCGTCGGGGCGCCAGGTATCGGCGATCCCGTCGACCGCGAGCTGGAGGTCGGCCAGGTGGTCGAACAGGTTTCCGATCCGCTGGGTCATCGATGAAGGCATCCTCCGGCCGCGATTTTCGACTCGCGCAATTAGATAGTATCCGCTATCTTATCCTTCGCAAAGGGGAATGATGCCTGTGACCGAAGTGACCCGCCGCAAGCGCCGCTCGCCCGAGGAGATTCGCGACCGCGTGATCGAGGCAGCGGGCGAGGAGTTCGAGCGCTCGGGCTATCGCGGCGCGACCACGGCGGCCATCGCCCGTCGCGCCGAAGTGACCGAGGCGCAGATCTTCCGCTATTTCGATTCCAAGGCCGACCTGTTCCGCACCGCGATCTTCGAGCCGCTCAACCGCCACTTCGCGGACTTCCATGCGCGCCACCGTGACGACAGCTTCATGCCCTTCCGCGAAAGCGCGCGCGAATACATCACCGAGTTGCAGGACTTCATCAGCGAGCATGCCGGGATGCTGCGCTCGCTGGTCGTGGCCCAGGCCTATGCCAAGGACCCGACCGAGAGCGGCAGCGCGCTGGACGGCCTCAACGACTACTTCGCCCAGGGCGCGGCGATGACTCGACGGCGCATGTCCGAGAAGCCGCGCGTCCCGCCCGAGCTGATGGTCCGCGTCTCCTTTGCCGCGGTGCTCGGCTGCGTCCTGTTCGAGGACTGGATGTTCCCGCCGGGCATGGCCGACCGGCAAGCCATTCGCGATGCCACGATCGATTTCGTGATCGACGGCATCAACGCTAACAACGAAGCCAACGGAAAATAGGACGGAGCAAGCATGATCGGAGAGGACATTCTGGACCTGGGCGGACAGGTCGCCCTGGTGACGGGCGCCGGGCAGGGCGCGGGGCGCGGGATCGCGCTGATGCTGGCGCGCCACGGTGCCGGCGGTGTCGCGGTGAACGACTACGTGCTGGACCGCGCGGAGGCCGTCGCCGAGGAAATCCGCGCCTTGGGCGTGAAGGCCGCCGCGGTCCAGGCCGATGTCAGCGACCTCGAATCCGTCCGGGCGATGGCGGCCAAGGCGACGGCTGAGCTCGGCCCGGTCTCGATCCTGGTCAACAACGCCGGCATGGCGGGCCCCAACGCGCAGCTTCGCCCGCGCGCCGTGTTCTGGGAGGAGGACCCGGCCGAATGGGGCAAGTACCTCGGTACCAACCTCTACGGCGTGTTCAACTGCTGCCACGCGTTGCTGCCCGGCATGGTTACGGCCCAGCGCGGACGGATCGTGACGATCACCTCCGACTCGGGCCGCGCGGGCGAGCCGCGTCAGGCGGTCTATTCCGCGGCCAAGGCCGGCGCGGCGGGCTTCGTCCGCTCGATCGCCAAGGAGGCGGGGCGCTACGGCATCACCAGCAACGCGATCTCCCTCTCCTCGCTCGAATTCCCGATGAGCGAGGAGGAGCGCGAGAAGTTCTACGCGCTCGACCAGATCAAGAACCAGCTCTCGCGCTACATCGTTCGCCGCTACGGCAAGCCGGACGAGGTCGCGGCGCTGACCCTGTTCCTCTGCTCGGACATGGCCGCCTGGATCACCGGGCAGACCTATCCGCTGAACGGCGGCTACACCCTGGCGGTTTAGCGGGGCGGTTTAGCGGTTGACGAACCGGCGCCGCGGGCGTGAAGCTGGCCCCGCAATCCTCGGGGAGAATACATGGCTTCGCTGGCCTTCCATGCGCCGGAAACGATCGACCAGGCGGTCGCGCTGCTAGCGGCGAACCCCGCCGCGCGTCCGCTGAGCGGGGGGACCGACCTCATCGTCCAGATGCGCTCGGGCCGGATCGCGCCCGCGGCGGTCGTCGACCTGAAGCGCATCGCCGCGCTTACCGGCACCCGCCGCCATGGTCTGGGCTTCGCCATCGGCGCGGCGACGCCGTGCACGGCGCTCAAGCGCGACCGGGCGCTCGCGGCGGCCTGGCCCGGCGTGGTCGAGGCGGCCAACCTGATCGGCTCGGTCCAGGTCCGCAACCGCGCGACCATGGCCGGCAACCTCTGCAACGCCTCCCCGGCGGCGGACAGCGTGCCCGCCCTGATCGCGGCCGGGGCGACCTGCCTGATCGCCGGGCCTCAGGGCGAGCGGGAGGTGCCGGTCGAGGCGATCCCGCTTGCCCCGGGCCGCACCTCGCTCGCGCCCGGGGAATTCGTCGTGGAGATCAGGCTGCCGCCGCGCGGGCAGGGCGGGGACGCCTATCTGCGCTCGATCCCGCGTACCGAGATGGACATCGCCGTGGTCGGCGCGGGCGCGAACCTCGTGCTCGATGGCGAGGGCACCTGCACCGCCGCGCGGATCGCGGTGGGAGCGGTCGCGCCGACTGCGATCCTGGTGCCCGAGGCCGGCGCGGCGCTGGTCGGCACCCGGCTCGACGAGCCCGCGCTCGCCGCCATGGCCGAGGCGGTTCGCGCTGCCTGCCGTCCGATCGACGACAAGCGCGGCACCGCCGAATATCGCACGGCCATGGCCGAGGTCCTCGCCCGGCGCGTCGTCGCAATCGCCCGGCAGCGGGCCGGAGAGAACGCATGAACAAGCTCGTCATAGCGGCCACGGTCAACGGCGACCCGGTCGAGTTCCTGACCGATCCCGGCGGCAGCCTGCTCGACGCGCTGCGCGAGGAGCTGCTGCTCACCGGCACCAAGGAAGGCTGCGGCTCGGGCGACTGCGGGGCCTGCACCGTGATCCTCGACGGCGAGATGGTCTGCTCCTGCCTGGTCTTCGCTGCCGAGGCGCAAGGGCGGCAGATCGCCACGATCGAGGGCGTCGCCGAAGGCGGCCGGCTCCATCCGATCCAGCGCAAGTTCCTCGACCATGCGGCGCTCCAGTGCGGGTTCTGCACGCCGGGCTTCATCGTCGCAGCGCGTAGCCTGCTCGACCGCAATCCCGACCCGAGCGAGAGCGAGGTGCGCTATTGGCTCGCCGGGAACCTCTGCCGCTGCACCGGCTACGACAAGATCGTCCGCGCCGTGCTCGACGCCGCGGCGGAGTTGCGGCAGGAACGGCGCGTCGAAGGAGAATTGGCGGCATGAACGACCTCTCCGGCAAGATCGCGCCCGGGCCTTTCCATCATGTCGGCACCCGCCCGGTCCGCCCGGACGGGGTCGAGAAAGTCACCGGCAAGGCGGTGTTCGGCCCAGACTTCTCCGTCGCCGGGATGCTCTATGGGGCGATCCTGCGCAGTCCCCATGCCCATGCCCGCATCCGCGGCATCGACACCCGCAAGGCCGCCGCTCTGCCCGGGGTCAAGGCGGTCGTCACCGGCGCGGACTTTCCCGACCTCGAATCGCTGACGGTCAGCGCGGGCGAAAGCTCGGGCGACATCATCCACATCTCGCGCACCTGCATGGCGCACGAGAAGGTTCTCTACGACGGCCACGCCGTGGCAGCCGTGGCGGCGACTTCGGCCCGCATCGCGCAGGAAGCCCTGGCGCTGATCGCGGTGGACTACGAGGTCTTGCCCCATGTCCTCGATCCCGAGGCAGCGATGCGCGACGATGCGCCGCTGCTTCACGACGGCATCTTCACCAAGGGCATCGAGCCCGCGCCCGAGCGTCCCTCCAACGTGCCGATGAAGGTCGCCCTGGCGCGCGGCGACGCGGCCGCGGCCCTGGCCGGCGCGGCGGCCGTGGCCGCGGGCCGCTATACCACCGAATTCGTCCACCAGGGTTATATCGAGCCCCACGTCTGCGTCGCCTCGTGGAACGCCGACGGGCAGGCCCAGATCTGGGCGTCGAGCCAGGGGCATTTCTCGATCCGCGCGCTCACCGCCTCGGTGCTCGGCATGGCCCAGGCCGACATCCGCGTCCATCCGTTGGAGATCGGCGGCGGTTTCGGCGGCAAGACCGGCATCTACCTCGAGCCCGTCGCCATGCTGCTGTCGCGCAAGGCTGGCCGTCCGGTGCGCCTGGCGATGAGCCGGGGCGAGGTGTTTCGCGCCACCGGCCCGGCCCCCGGCGCGGTGATCGAGCTGAGGATCGGCGCGGCGGCCGACGGCACCCTGGTCGGCGCGGAGATCGATTTCATCTACAACGCCGGGGCCTATCCCGGGAACACCGCCCATTCCGGGCTGATCTGCGCGCTCGGCCACTACCGCCTCGCCAATGCCCGGATCACGGGCTGGGAGGTCCTGACCAACCGCCCGGCGGTCAAGGCCTATCGCGCGCCCGGCGCGCCGCAGGTCAACTTCGCGGTCGAAAGCGCGCTGGACGACCTCGCGACGCAGCTCGGCATCGATCCGATCGCGCTGCGCCTGAAGAACGCCGTAATCCCCGGCGATGCGCAGCCGACCGGCGTGCCCTTCGGCCAGATCGGCTACGTCGAGTGCCTCGAAGCCGCCCGGGCGCATCCGCACTGGTCGGCCCCTCTCGGCCCTAATCAGGGGCGTGGCCTCGCCGGCGGGTTCGCGTGCCTGGCGGAATTTTTTCTGCTGGC
>CALLNA010000107.1 GCA_938005655.1 uncultured Novosphingobium sp. | reverse complement strand
GTCGAGATGTGGCGCTTGGCCGCCGCCGAATCCTGATGCCGGGGCTGCGAGAAGACCGCCTGGGCATTGACCAGCGCGTCGCGCAGGCTGCCCGGCGAGAGCGGCTTCAGCAGGTAGTCGTGGATGCCGCTGGCGAGCAGGTCGCGATAGAGCCGCACGTCGTTGACCTGGCCGATGGCGATGACCACGGTGCCGGGCTCGCAGACCTCGGCCAGGGCGTTGATGTCGCTGAGCGGGTCGCCGCTCTCCGACATGTCGACCATCAGGATGTTCGGGCTCGCCGAGATCGAGAGCGACTGCACGGCGTTGCGCAGGCCGCCCTTGTTGCACTTCTCGGGCGGCCAGCCCATCTCGATCACGACCGGGCGCAGCACGTCGAGCGCCGCGTCGTCGCAGATGAAGGCGGCAAAGGCGTCGCGGTTGCCCTGCGTACCGGGTTTCCAGGGAGCGTTCATGACTCAGTTGCCCTTGCTGCTGGTTTCTTTGAGGCCGGCCGAGCCGGTCGGCTTCTGCTCGCGATAGGTGTCGATCGCCTTGTTCGAGCTCATCACCGCCGTCTGGCCGGTCGTGCTTGAGCCGCGCACCAGGTCCTCCGGATTGGCGACCATCGCTGCGAGGTTCGAATTGACCGCGCAGCCGTAGTTGGTGCTGGTCTCGTTCATCAGCGCGTTCTCGGAATTCTTCGACCAGTCGGGGCAGCCCGGCACCGAGGCGGAGCTGCGGCTGACGACGATGCGGGCGGTGCCGGCGTTGACGTAGCCGGGCGTGACCGGCGCGCCCTCGCTCAGCAGGATGCCGTAGCGCGAGGCGACGGCCTCGACCGCCGCGCGGGTGGCGCCGGAGGACAGCGGATCGTCGATCGCGATGCGGTCGCCGTAGCGCAGGTCGAGCGCGTCGAACCAGTTGGCCAGGCGCCGCTGCTCGGGCACGGAGAGCCCGCCCGGGCTGGTCGCGAGGTCGAGCGTGTAGTTGGTCCGCTCGACCACCGGCTGGTGGATGCTTTCGACCATGTTGTTGTTCTTGGCGGTCAGGCCGGCGCAGCCGCCGAGGGCGAGCGAGAGGACCAGAGCCGCGGCGCTGGTCGTGCGGATCGTGAGTGTGCGCATCGTCGTCTGTTCCCTCAATTCAGGCTGAAGCCGGGGCCGACGTCGCCGGCCTTCGCGGAGCTGCGGTGCTTGCGCTCGTCGCGCTTGGCGTCGGCGTCGTTGCTCGCGCGCGGCGCGGGCTGCGGGACCGTGGGGGCCGCGCCGGCATCGCCGACCTCCGGGCCGACCCGCGGGCCGGGCGCGGCGCGGTCCGGCGCCATCTGCGGGGTCGGGCGCTGCTGGCCGCTCTTGCCGTCGGAGATCTTGTTTTCCAGCAGGCGCTGGATCTCGTTGGCGGTGTTGAAGCCGTCGGTCGGCAGCTTGATGTCGTTCGCGTTGACCGGGTTGACCAGGTAGGGCGTGACCACGATCACCAGCTCGGTCTCGCCCTTGCGGAAGTTGGTCGACTTGAACAGGTTGCCGAGCACCGGCAGGTCGGCCGCGCCCGGCGTGCGCTTCAGCGTGTTCTGCGCGTTGTTCGACAGCAGGCCGCCGATCATGAAGCTCTGGCCGGAGCCCAGCTCCACCGTCGTCTCGGCGCGGCGCACCGAGAGGCCGGGGATCTGCGCGTTATTGAGCACCACGGCGCCCGACGCGGTCAGCTCGGACACCTCCGGACGCACCCGCAGCGAGATCCGCCCGTTGGCGAGGACGGTCGGCGTATAGGCCAGGCTGACGCCGTAGCGCTTGTACTCGATCGAGAAGGTGCCGTTCTGCTGCGGCACGGGGATCGGGAACTCGCCGCCCGCGAGGAAGTCGGCGGTCTCGCCCGACAGCGCGGTCAGGTTCGGCTGGGCCAGCGTCGTGACCAGGCCGACGGTCTCGCCGAGGTCGAGCGCGCCGAGGATGTCGAGGCCGAACAGCTTGCCGGCGCCGGCGAAGGTCGATCCGATGTCGGTCGCCGTGATCGAGGTGCCGGGGAGCAGCGCGATCTTGCCGGTCGTCGGGTCGATGCCGTATTCCGAAGGCGAGTTGCCGACGCCGAGGACGCGGCCGGGATTGAAGGTCGTGCCGAGCGAGCGGCCCTGGCCCATGCCGAACTTGAAGCCGCCCGAGCTGTCCATGGTCGTCAGGTTGACGCCGATGTCGCGGACCAGCGAGCGGCTGACCTCGGCGATGCGGACCTGGAGGTTGACCTGGAGCGGCGTCGCCGTCTTCAGGCGGCTGATGACGTTGGAGCCCTGGCCGACGAAGGCCGTGACCAGGCGCTGGGCCTCGGCCGCGTCCTCGGGCGTGGCGACGGTGCCGGTCAGCAGCACGGTGTTGGTGCCCATCGTCGCGACCGAGATCTTGGCGTCGGGCATGGCGATCCGCAGCATCGAGTCGACCGAGTCGATGTTCGAGCCGACCCGCACGGTCGAGGACCAGACCACCGCGCCGGCGGCGTTGCTGGCATAGACCGTGGTCTGCCCGCCGCCCTTGCCGAAGACATAGACCTGGCGGCCCGACTTGATCTGCACGTCGGCGACCTTGTCGTCGGCGATGAAGATGTCGGTGATCGGCCCCGGCATGGTCACGAGCTGGCCGCGACCGACCGAGAGGGCGAGGTCGCCGGCCGGGCGGGTGACGGACTGGGCGGCGGCCTGGCCGGGCGCGAGGGCCAGCGGCGCCACGGCGCAGGCCGCGGTCAGCAGGGTATGGATCAGGCGGCGGTTCATCGTGTTGCCCCTAGAAACGGCGTCGGCGACGCGCGGTGTGATCGGACACGGAGTGATCGGGTTCGGGATGGCGGCGGCGGTCATCGTCCTACTTCCCCACCGGCACGGCTTCGGTCGTCTTGCCGCGGGTCACGCGGACCACGGGGCCGGTATAGGCGCGCGGCGAGATACCGCTCGGGCCGCTGGCCATCGGCGCCGAGGCCATCGGCGGCGGGGCCTGGACGGGCATGGTCCGGCGCTGGAAGCGCGAGACGTCGCCGCCGGTCACGAAGCTGGTGGCGCCCTCGATCGGCTGGTTCATCGCCTGGGTCAGGAGGCGGTCCTCCTCCAGCTTGCTGGCGCCGGCCGGAACCTTGACCGAGCCGCTGGCGATCGCCCGCTCCAGCTCCGACTGGTTGTCGGCGATCGAGCGCAGCGAGAGGCTGAGCGAGCCGATCGTCTCGGCGACCTGGATCTTCTCGGCGATGCGCGGGGTCACTTCGAGGGTGACGGTCTTGGATTGCTTGACGACGCTCTTGCCGTCGATGGTCTCGGTGTCGGTCGCCTGGTCGGTGGCGAGCACGCGCAGGTTGCGCAGGATCGTCTCGGTGGTCTTGAGGTCGCTGTCGCCCTGGCCCTTGACGAGCTGGGTCAGCAGCAGGTCGACGTGGTCGCCGGGGAAGATGAAGCCGGCGACGCCGGTCTTCTGCGAGACGGTGATGGTCACCGCGCGCATCCCCGGCCCGAGCGCGGCGGCGAGGAAGCCGCGGTCGCCCGGCGCGACGAGCGAGCCCTGCGTGACCGGCTGGCCGGCGGTGATCGGGTTGCGGACGACCGTGCCGAGCAGCTTGCTCATGTCGGCCTCGCCTTCCAGGAAGTAGGCGTCCTGCACCATCTCCTTGGGCCAGGCCTCGAACGAGATCGAATCCTGGGTGACGATCGTGCCCACGGGCAGGGCGCGCTGGGCGACAAGGACCTTGGGGCCCTGCGCCACCGGCGGAACCACGGCCTCGGCCTGCGGCGCCGAGCTGCCGGAAAGCACGCTTCTCGCGGCGAGGCCCGTGCCGATCGCGATGATCAGCGCGCCGAGCAGCAGCAACAGCTTCTTCTTGTCCATGGCTTTGCAAGCCCCCCTAGAGTAGTCCCGTCGTGGAATTGGGTCGTTTCAGGCCGTTTGATCGGTCAAAATGGTTAAAATCCGGTCACCCGGCCAAAGCGCCCTGGCGCAAGGCGGGCAAATAGGTCTGGGCGAGCACCAGCAGCGCGGCGCTGGCGATGGCGACGCCGTAGGGAATCGCCAGGCGATCGCGCTGGCGGCGGGCGATGTGCCAGGCCCCGAAGGCCAGGGTCAGCACGCCGCCGATCACCGCCATCGCCAGGAGCAGGTTGAGGAAGACCAGCGGCTTCACCCAGAGGGCGAGCGCGGTCAGCAGCTTGACGTCGCCGCCGCCCATCCAGCGCAGCGCGAAGAACCCGGCGAAGACGACGAAGCTCAGCGCCGCGACGCCGAGCTGCCAGGCCATGTCGCCCAGCGAGAGGCCGCTCGCCCACCAGAACAGCGGGGCGCAGAGCGCGATGGCCGCGTTCAGCTTGTTCGAGATGTGGCGGCTGCGCAGGTCGGTGAAGGCCGCGGCCAGCAACGCGATTGCCAAGGCCGCCAGCAAACCGTAGGAAAAATAGCTGCTCTGCATAGTGCCCCCAAAGTCCTGGAAGGCACGTGTAAAGGGCAGTGCTTACCAAATAGTAACCATGGGCCCGGGCCTCAGACTAGCCAATGACGAGCGCTGAACAGCAGGCCGGCCAGCCCTGCCTTCCCTTCGACCGCCGCGCGATCCCCGCCGCGGCGACGGAATCGCGCTGGGCGCTGGCTGACGGCCATGCGATCCGCCGGATCGACTGGCCCGGCGGATCGCGCGGCTCGATCCTGTTCATGCCGGGGCGCGGCGACGCCTATGAGAAATACCTGGAAACGCTGGCCTATTGGGCGAGCGAGGGCTGGCGCGTGACCGCGGCGGACTGGCGCGGGCAGGCCGGGTCCGGCCGGCTCGGCCTCGACCCCGTGACCGGGCATATCGACGACTTCGCGATCTGGGTCGGCGACCTCGCCGGGCTCTGGGCCGCGTGGAAGGCGCAGACCCCCGGGCCCCACGTGCTGATCGGCCATTCGATGGGCGGGCACCTTGTCCTGCGCGCCCTGGCCGAGCGCCGGGTCGATCCCGCGGCCATGGTGCTGAGCGCGCCGATGCTCGACGTTGCCGGGCCGCCGTTGCCCGATTGCCTGCTCCACGCCGCCGCCCGGCTGATGGCCGCGATCGGCGATCCGCGCCGCCCGGCGTGGAAGTGGAGCGAGAAGCCCGGCCAGGTCCCCGCTGACCGCGCCAATCTCCTGACCCACGATCCCGACCGCTACGCCGACGAGCTGTGGTGGCGCGAGCATCGGCCCGAGCTGGTCATGGGGCCGGGCTCCTGGGGCTGGATGGAGCGCGCCTTCGCCTCGATGCGCGTCCTCACGCGGCCGGGCGTGCTGGAACGGGTCGAGACCCCGGTGCTGCTGATCGGCGTGGAGCGCGACAGGCTGGTCAGCTATCGGGCGATCGCGAAGGCGGCGCGGCGGTAGCCCAGGGGCGGGCGGCTGCACTTCGGCGCGGAGGCCCGCCACGAGATCCTGCGCGAGGCTGATCCGGTCCGCGACCGCGTCCTTGCCGGTATCGACGAGTTCCTCGCCCGCTGCGCCCCGGCGCGCGTCCCGTGAAGCGGTATGACGTCGCCGTGGTCGGCGCCGGGATGGCCGGCGCCTCGCTCGCCGCCGAGCTGGCCGGAGAGGCCAGCGTCGTCCTGCTCGAGGCCGAGGCCGCGCCCGGCTACCACGCGACCGGGCGTTCGGCCGCGTTCTGGACCGAGAGCTACGGCGGCCCCGGCATCCAGCCGCTGACCACGGCCTCGGGCCCGCTGCTGCGCGACGGCGGGTTCCTCGCCCCGCGCGGCGCACTGACCATCGCGCGGGCCGGGCAGGAGGCCGCGCTCGACCGCTTCGCCGCTGGCTTCGCCGCGCTCGGCGTACGGATCGAGCGGCTCGGCCGGGCGGAGATTGCCGCCCGCATTCCCGGTCTCCGCGCCGAATGGACCGGGGGGGCGCTGGAGCCCGATTGCTGCGACATCGACGTCGCCGGGCTGCACCAGCACTACCTCGCCCGGGCGAAGCGTGCGGGGGCGGAGCTGCTCTGCTCGGCGCGGCTCGTCGCGGCGGCGCGCGACGGCGCGGGCTGGACGCTGGACCTCGCCGACGGGCGCCGGATCGCCGCCGGCCTGCTGGTCGACGCCGCCGGGGCTTGGGCCGATCCGGTCGCCGGGCTCGCCGGGCTGCGGCCGCTCGGCATCGCGCCCTATCGCCGGACCGTCGCTCAGCTCCGCACGGCGCCCGCGCCGTCGCCGGACCTGCCGCTGGTGCTCGACCTCAACGAGCAGTTCTATTTCAAGCCTGAATCCGGCCGCCTCTGGCTCAGCCCCCACGACGAGACGCCGAGCCCGCCCTGCGATGCCGCGCCCGAGGAGATCGATGTCGCCACGGCCATCGACCGGCTCGGCCAGGTGGTCGACTGGCGG